>JAEWMZ010000424.1 GCA_023392995.1 Bacillota bacterium | reverse complement strand
TCTTTCCCCCCGGTAGGGGGCAGGATGGGGAATCCCCATCCTGCATTTGTTCTATTCAAGGCAGTAATTATTTTGTTAACTCAGGATACTTTTCAATTGCTGACGTATAGAAATTCTCGAAAGCTTGTTCCTTTGTTACTGTACCATTAAAGTAATCATGCATTGCGCTTTGTAAGGATTCATTTAATCCCTGATCATAAGGAGAGATATTGCTCATATCAATCTTAGGAGCTGCTTCTGCAAATAACTTAATGTGATTTTGTCCTGCAAGGAAGTCTGATTTGAAATCACTGTTTGCAAGTTCTTTCATAGCCGTCTGATTATTGGTATAATCCTGTGTATCCTCTGTAATCTTCTTCATTGTTGCAGGATCACAAGTAAGAACTTTCATAATATCCTTAATTAAAGGAAGATTATCGGTTCCGGCTGCTGCACAGATCCAGGTTCCACCCCAATAGTAGCTCTCAGGACCCTGGCAAACTGCATAGTCACCGAAGACACCGTTACCAACCTCAGCTTTACCGCCTTCTGCCAGAGGTGTTGCCAAAGAGTTTCCAAGAAGAGTAAAGTTAATACCCCAGGTTGAATAGAAGAAGCCAAATACCTTACCGTTAGGACCCTGATCTGCTTGCCATTCTGGTGCCCAAAGTGTAGTTTTATTGTTGTAGCCTTTTTCTGTATAGGTTTTAGTCTGATCAATCCATGTCATTAAATTATTATCAATAACAATCTTTGTTCCATCTACCCAAGGAGCAGACATGTTATTGGAAAATGTACGATATGCATCGTCATAACCGGATAACATCTTATAACCTTTTGCTGCTGCCTGAGCTGCAACTCCATCAAATTTTGACCAGTCACTTAAAGCTGCCTGTACCTGATCCGGATCATCGGTTCCGAGAACGTCTTTTGCGATAGAACGTCTGTATACGAAGAGTCCAGGTGTTGCCTGCCAGGTAGTTCCCTTTTGAATACCGTTAGAATCTGTTACAATGTCTTTGGTATACTGATACTGATCTGCAATATCTGCATCTGTTAAACCTACATCACCCTTTACATCAAGGGTATAATCGGAATCAACATACTTTAACGCGTAGTCAGCTTCGATTAAGAACATGTCAACCTTATCATCAGTAGCAGCGCTTTCCTGATTCAATAATGCCTGATCCAGTGCGTTCTGGTACGCATTATTTTCACTAGGTGTGATGATAAAATTAACTGTGATGCCTTCTGGTAATTTTCCTGCTTTTTCAAAGTAATCCGTATAACGGCTCTTGAATTCATCATTCCAGCAGTAGATATTAAACACCTTACCTTGGGTAACTTCTGCATCACCTGCAGGAGCTTCTGTTGCTGCTGCATCCTCCGACTTAGCCGGCTCTGTTACGGATACATCAGTTTCAGTGGTATCTTTTGTACCTTTGGAGCTACAGCCAGCGAGTGAAGATACCAGCATTACTCCGATTAACATTAATACTAACAATTTTCTTTGCATTTACTCTTCTCCTCCTAAATTATTGATATTGATTAATGAATAAGTAACTCTATGTCATGCCAGCGTCCCAGCATTACATCATAATAAGTTTTGCCTACAGCTGCTTCACTGTCTTTCCTGCCAGCAGCTTTCCAGGTATCAATACCTGGGATGCAAGATATGTCTTCGGATTTTCAATCCAATCAATTAAGTTTCTAGCTGCCTCATGGCCAATTCGTGCTGAATCCTGCTTCACTGTTGTCAGCTTAGGACTAAGCACCTGTGACAGTAAAATACCATCAAAGCCTGCTACACTAACATCTTCCGGAATTCTAAGTCCCTTCTCTTCTATCAGGTTCATTCCTCCAATGGAAGAAAAGTCGTCCGGAAACAAAATACAGGTCGGCGGTACAGGCAATTCTAATAACCGCCTGGTTGCCCTGGCTGTGGATTTAGGATCATGATACAGTGCGGATAAAATATACTCCTCCGGTACATTAATTCCCAAAGACATACAGGTCTTATAAAAACTTGCAAGGCGCTTCTGTGTAACTGAGGTATCCTCACCATGGATAAAGGCAATCTTTCTATGCCCGCATTGATATATGTAATGCACCAGTTCTTCTACAGAACCTACATTATCTGATAGAATTGACGTTTTTCCATTAAATACATGATCAATCGTCACCAACGGAATCGTACTTGTTACCAATTCCAGAACCATGGGATCGTAATAATCCACACTGGCAATTACTACACCATCATAGTTGCGATATTTACAATGCTCCAGGTAGGACATCTTTTGGTTTCCCATGTTCTGAGATATGAAAGTGATATCATACCCTCTGAGCTCTGCTTCTGATTTCAAATTCTGCAAAACATTAGAAAAATATTCATGTGCCAGACCACTGTTGGTCTTATCTGTAAACAATACACCAATATTATTACTATGCTTTGTCTTTAACATTCTGGCTGCCGAGTTTGGAAGATAGCCCAATTCCTCAGCGGTACGCTTTATCTTTTCCTTCGTCTCCTTGCCAATGTCACTTTGGTCATTCATTGCCTTACTTACTGTTGCAATAGAAACATTGCACTTTTCGGCAATATCTTTTAAAGAAACCAACCTAATTACCTCTCTCTCTTGTATCCAGTTGCCAATTACGAAGCATAATAATGTCGAAAATAATAAAGCATATTTGTATTCTGCATCAAGCGACCTGGTGATGCAATGACTGTTAACGTTATATGAAATAATAACATTACATATCCAGCACCAAGCGACCTAACAGTCGACTGACAGTTCGTTTGAAATGATTCATACAAATCATGCAAATTCCTTTTCCCATGCTGCAAGGTACCCAAGCAGGCACGGCCTAATTATGTATAGGAACCTGCATTACTTGTATGAGCTGTCAGCAGTTTTCGGGTTCCGTAATTGTATACAGTTGTGTCAAACAAGATGAATTACTGATTACGAATAATTCACTTAATCGATTTCGTATTTATCTTACTACTATTCCCAAGGAATTGCAATACGCATAATTTTTTTTGTAATAACTACCCAGTATTGTGCATTTGTTTTTATGTAATTTTACTTAATTAGCTATTTTGTATTTAAGTTATTGCATTTTTTATATTTTAATTGTATGATATTGTTATCTTAAACGTTTACGTAATTTTAGGTTATTTAACTGAATTATAGAAAGAGAAAGGAAACGTTATCTATGAAATACGGGTTTTTTGATGATTTAAAAAAGGAATATGTAATCCAGACACCCTCCACTCCATTGCCCTGGATCAATTATCTGGGAAGCAACCAATTCTTTAGTTTAATATCCAACACAGGCGGAGGTTACTCCTTTTACCGTGATGCGAAGCTAAGGCGCCTTACCAGATATCGATATCATAATGTACCAAATGACATCGGCAGCCGTTTTTTCTATATAAAGGAAGAAGATGATATTTGGAGTCCCTGCTACAAGCCGATGAAAGCAAAGATCGATCATTATGAATGCCGGCACGGCTTAGGCTATACCACCATTTCCGGCAGCAGAAATCAGCTTTCTGCCGCAGTCACTTTTTTTGTTCCATTAAAGGATAATTGCGAACTGCATTATGTAACTCTGAAAAACGAAGGCTCTGCTCCAAAGACCTTTGATTTTTTTGCAGCGGTGGAATGGTGCCTCTGGAATGCGGTGGATGATACTACAAATTTCCAGCGTAATCTAAGCATTGGTGAAGTTGAGACAGAAGCCGGAGTTATTTATCATAAAACGGAATACAGAGAAAGACGCAATCATTATGCTTTTTACTCAGCCAGTGAGACCTCCCATAGTTTTGACAGCGACCGTGATGCCTTTCTTGGTGCAGACCAGGATTGGTCATCACCCGCTGCTGTCGAAAAAGGCACCTGCAGTAACAGTATTGCCAGCGGTTGGTATCCGATCGCCGCACACCACTACTCCATCACCCTGGAGCCGGGAGCTGCGAAGGAACTGGTTTTTGTTCTGGGATATATCGAAAACGATAAGAATAATAAATGGGAAGCTCCAGGTATTATCAACAAAGAAAAAGCGAAGGAAATGATGGAGCGTTACTGCGATATCTCCAATGTAAAGAATGCTTTTGCCGAATTGGGACAATATTGGGAGCATCATTTAAACAAATATCAGGTAAGCTCTTCTATCTCAGAGCTGGATCGTATGGTAAACATCTGGAATCAATATCAATGCATGATAACCTTCCATATGAGCCGCAGTGCCAGCTATTACGAAAGCGGTACTGGCCGCGGAATGGGCTTTAGAGACAGCTGTCAGGATCTACTCGGTTTCGTACATATGATCCCCGGCCATGCCAGAGAAAGAATCCTTGATATCGCCTCCATTCAGTTTGAAGATGGAAGTACCTATCATCAATATCAGCCCCTTACCAAGCGCGGTAACGGTGACATCGGAAGCGGCTTTAATGACGATCCTTTGTGGCTGGTAGCCTGTACTACTGCTTACATCCGTGAAACGGGTGATGTGTCCATCCTAGACGCACCAGTTCCTTTTAATAATGTGGAAGGAACAGAAAAGCCGCTGATGGAGCATTTAAGAAGAAGTGTTACGTACATTATAAACAACAAGGGCCCGCACAGCCTGCCTTTAATTGGTCGTGCGGATTGGAATGACTGCTTGAATTTAAACTGCTTCTCTGAGGAACCGGGCGAAAGCTTCCAGACCTGTGCTAACTTTGAAAGCGGAGTTGCAGAAAGTGTATTCATCGGTGCCATGTTTGTAAAATATGCCAGCGAATATGCAGAGCTTTGCAACCGCCTGGGTCTTCTGGACGAAGCCAAAGCAATCGGCCTGGAAGTTCAGGCTATGACGGCTGCTATAGAAAAGGATGGCTGGGATGGTAAATGGTTCCGCCGCGCCTACGATGCCTTTGGCAAGCCAGTGGGAAGCCAGGAATGTGAAGAAGGTAAAATCTATATTGAACCTCAGGGCTTCTGTGTTATGGCTGGAATCGGCAAGGAGAATCAGATGGCAAAAACTGCTTTGGACAGTGTTGATGAGCTCTTAACCTTCAAATATGGTATTCAGCTTCTTAACCCCTGCTACTCCGACTATCACCTCAACCTGGGCGAAATATCCAGCTACCCACCTGGCTACAAGGAGAATGGTGCTATTTTCTGCCATAACAACCCTTGGATTAGTATTGCCAATACGGTAATCGGTGATGGCAACCGTGCCTTTAGCAATTATAAGAGCATAGCACCTGCTTTTATTGAAGATATCAGCGAGATTCACAGAACCGAGCCTTATGTCTATAGTCAGATGATTGCCGGAAGAGAAGCCGTTCATTGCGGCGAAGCTAAAAACAGCTGGCTTACCGGTACTGCCTCTTGGTCCTTTGTGAATGTAAGCCAGTATATCCTTGGTATTCGTGCTGATTATGACGGCCTTGTAGTAGAGCCTTGCTTACCGGATGAAATTCCAGAGCTAACGATTACACGGTGGTTTCGTGATGCACAGTACTCAATTCATATCGTGAATAAAAAATCTGGTAAGATCAGCATAGCTGTAGATGGAGCGCCTATCGATGGTACTATGGTTCCCTTTGCAGAAGGCAAGAAGAATTATCAGGTAGAAGTTGAATTATAAGAAATAGCGCTTAAAAAACTGAATTCTACGAAACAGTACGAAAAGCAGCAAAGCTCTATTCGAAATACTTCTATATAGTAAAATCAGTTCGACAACATATTGAATATTCATAAGAACACAGAACATATAAAATGAAAGTAGGAGTAATCAAAAGTTACTCCTACTTTCATTTTATATGTATTATTGTATAATGTTATGAAGTTTGACCATGCCCTTATATTCTCGCTTATCTTAAACCGGTAAACACTCCGTTTCTTTTATTCCAATTTCTTTATTCCGATTCTTTTAAACGCTCAACAATAGTTGCTTTATAGATAGAGCGATACGCATTATCCGGTGTAATGATACAGATTGCCAGCACCACCAAACATGTTATAAGAACAGGGATGAAAGGATAGGTGAATATTGTATAGGTCGCTTGTTGTTGAAATAATTTAAAAATACCAAAGGCTATGGTGCTTCCAGCTGTCAAGAAGAGAAATAAGATTATCACAGCATATTCGAGCCCTTCACTCACCAGCATTCTCCTCACCTGCTTGCGGCTCATGCCAACAGCTTCAAGGGTCGCCAGTTCACGTTTACGAACCACAACACTCACCGATATCACATTTACGAAATTGAGCATACCAATCAACGCGATAACAAACGCTGCGCCGCCGCCAAGAACATACAATACCATCTTAGCATTCTTTAATTCGTCCATTGATTCTGCTTTTGATAAATAGGATATTTCGTAATCTGCAGCCATTACTTTTTTAAGAGCGTCAAGTGCTTGCTTGTCGTATCCGTTTGAAACATTAAAATTGACTTCCGCTATAAATGGTTCCATATATAATTTGCTAACAAAAGTATTTGACACAAATATTGTGGGCGCTAATCCTGATATTGTATTCTTAAAGAACAACGGAACAAAGCCACCTACGGGTATTATTATTTTTTCACGGGCATGCTTTTCTTTATTGCTTGCTTCCATCCCGTACAGCGGAGTAACCGATAATTCATGAACTGCTGTAAACAAGCTCGGGTCGTCGGTTGCGATCAGTGCAAATTCTCCTCGGTTAAAAGCATCCACATTAATAGGTTTATCAAGCGTTTTGTTCAGCTTCATAAGAGCCTTCCCATCAATTCCGATCATAAACCCGCGAAAATTCTCATCAATCTCTTCTTCCGTCAAATCCTCGATACTTTCTCGTGCGCTAAGATCGGTAATATAATTACGGAATAAGCTAGGTGAATAGTCAAGCTCCATCCTTCCCCAGGTCATTACGCTTAAATCTTCAAATCCAGGTAATACTTTCACCTTTTCCAGAAAATCCTGATCAAATTTTTGCTTTGGCCACGCATTATTTTTTAGTAAAAAATCACCTTCAAACATCGATTCAACATAGCTGTCTACCTTCATGCTAAAAACCAAGGTAGTAATTGTTAAAAATGTGGTTACTCCTAAAAATAGGCTGAGCAATACTACTCCGGCACTTTTTTTATCGCGCAGAATATTTCGAAAAGCCATTTTATACGGCTTAAAGTGTGCAGGCGAGTGGTTATTTTGCTTCATCACTTCCACTCTTGTATATTTTAATGCCTCTATAGGTGAAATGCCCGCCGCTTTTTTTGCGGGCTTCATTGCGCTTAAAAGAGCCGTAAGCAATGCAAAGCATACAGCACCTGCATAAATAAGCGGAGAAAATGATATAACTGCCTCCGTGGAAACAGCCGCGAGTTTTGCAATAAATATTGGTACAAAAAAGAAAGAAATTAATAGGGAACCTACTACACCAATTGGTATACCAAGCATGCACAGCCGTAATGTCTGTCCGGTAACAATTCGCTTAATCTGCTTGGGCGTTGTTCCAAGTGTTTTAAGAAGTCCGTAAAACCGCACATCACGGGATACGGACATTGTTAGGACATTGTAAATCAACAGATATCCTGTAAAAATCAAAAACACAACGATGGCGCATAAGGCAATGAAAGTGTTTACTGTCTGTTCTATATTCGTATTATAAGATTCTACCGTTACTACAGGCTGATTTTCGGTTAAATCCAAATCGGATACTAATGCCCGGCAATATTGTGAAACACGTGATCCCTTATCAAAAATTATGGTTGCCGATCCGTCTTTTTCAACGGTTTTGCCATATTTTTGGGATAACTCCCGTGAAACAAGCATCACCTCCGCTGTATTCATTGATTGAACAAAGGCATAGCTTCTAAACCATCCCGACAAACGAAAACTTTCGCTAATCAGTGCATCCTTATTACTTTTGTCCGTATAGTATGTAATTGGAATTTCCATACCAATGAAGGGAGTATCAATTCCCAGCCGTTTAAGTATCGCAAGGGAAACCATAATTTCATTTTCTTTTTCTGGATAGTTCCCCTCGATATCCACATAGGCGGGGGAGTGAAGTTCTTCCCATTCGGTTTTATCAAAATAATGTAAGGCCAGACTGATTTTCCCTAATTCCGGCGTATTTTTCACAAAACCTACATTGTTATTTGTGCCAACCACTTTAACGTAATCCAACGCTTTAAGCTTCTTTACTTGGGATGCGGTAGGGTGTCCGACTGCAGCCTGTGCCACAGTACCCGCTAAGCGTATTTGATTTATCTTCACAGATTCTAACAGGCTCATTCCTATGCTGAAAACAGAAGCGATGAGTAAGGTTGTGAGCGCAATAGCCGTGATGATAAATAAGTTTCTCTTTTTATTTGCTTTAAGGCTTTTGGCTGTAAGCCGTCTTATTACAGCTCCATTATTATTCTTCATTCTCAGCCACGCCCTTCCTCAATGATTTTACCATCCTCGATCAGGATAACGCGGTCGGCTAGCTGGGCGATTTGCTCGTTATGGGTAATCATCATCATGGTCTGATGAAATTTGGTGGAGGTCATCTTCAGAACACCTAAAACATCCTGACTGGTTTTCGTATCTAAATTACCCGTAGGCTCGTCTGCAAGTAGTATAGACGGCTTTGCAGCAAGCGCCCGGGCGATCGCTACCCGCTGCTGCTGACCGCCGGAAAGCATGTTGGGCAGGTTATTGATTTTTTCGCTAAGCCCCAACGTATCAATAAGTTCATTGATATAGGTTTTGTCTACCGTGTTGCCGTCCAATTCAATTGGCAGCACAATATTTTCATATACACTTAAAATCGGAACTAGATTATAGCTCTGAAATACAAACCCCACATTACGTCTTCGAAATAAAGTTAGCTGCTCATCTGACATTTTAGCTAGCTCGTGTCCGTCAACAATCACGTTTCCCTCGGTTGGCTTGTCAAGTCCTCCCAGCATATGCAAAAGCGTACTTTTCCCGGAGCCGGACATCCCGACTACTGCCACAAACTCTCCCTTATTCACTGCTATATCGACCCCATCAAGGGCGCGGACAATATTGGGTTCCTTTCCATAGTGTTTTTTCAGCCCCTGCGTTAATAAAACCGGCATTTCTTCACTCTCCTTTCGTTATGCATTTATCATTAGGTAATTGTGAAACAATATAGTTTTTGTAATTGCATAAACAGCAGACACTATTTCTTCGCTCCAACGCTTCCTTCGGGCTTAGCTTCCGCTTCGAAATAGTGTCTGCTGTTTATGCAATAGCTTATGTTTTTGAGTTTCGCAATTACCTATGCATTTATCATAAACTGTATTTCTTACAGGCTTCTAACAAAACAAGCTTTATTTCTTACAGTTTTGTAAGAACATTGAGAAAGTTGTATATTGCCCCGGCTTCGAATCTACAAGAATATAGCCAGACTGTTTATGAAGTATTAAGGATGCAAGATATAGTCCTAAGCCGACCCCATTCACATCTTTCGCGTTCCTTCCCCGGTAGAATCGCTTAAAGATAAAATTCCATTCATCCGGGGCAATGCCGATACCATAATCGGTTATACTGATTTTTGTGTAGAGCGGCAATGCTTCCACGGCTATATGGATTTCATTGTCCTGTGAGGAATATTTGATCGCATTTTCCAGAATATTTGTGATTGCTTCACTTGTCCATTTGCGGTCATGCAGTATGGGAACATCTTCAAAATATGCTGTTTGAATGGTTATATTTTTCTTTGCTGCTGCCCCGTATACGGTACTGATGCTGTCGGAAATGGTTTGTTTGATCCCTGCCGGAACAGGAGACAAATCAATGGCTCCAACTTCCAGCCTTGACATTTTTACGAGGCTATCCATCATCCATTGCAGCTTTTCCGTCCCCATTTTGATGCGCGATAGAAATTCCTGACGCTCGGCTTCGGTAATACTTCCCTCAAGCAGCAGGTCAGTATACATGGCAACACCGGATAGAGGAGTTTTCATCTGATGGGACATATCCGATAGGAAGCTCTGTATTAGTTCTTTCTCCTTCTTGGTTTGAGCTATATCCATTACATTCATCTGAATTATTTTAGCTGCTTTATGCATCAGTTTGGAAAGTCTGCTATCTGCTGACGCTTCCAATGAAAGCTCTGCATTTCTGGATATGATACTGTCTAAAACTCGGTCAATCGAATCAAATGTATGTTTTACATAGCGATAGCCAAAAAGGAGGGTTAAGCTGCACACGATGACTGCTATGACAATCGTAACTATAAAAGCCATCCTACTCCCCTCCATTCCAAAGGTAGCCTATACCATGAATCGTCTTAATGATATGAGGATTCTTAGGATTGTCCTCCAGCTTTGCACGTAGGCGGCTGATATTAACCGGCAAGGTGTTTTCGTCCACAAAATTTCCAGCATTGTCCCACAGTGCTGAGAGAATTTGTTCTTTTGAAAGAACTTGCCCTGCATTTGTCATAAGAAAAACCAGTAACTTGAATTCTGTAACGCTAATAGCGATTTCTTCTTTATCTCGATATAATTTACAGGTGTCCGTATCCAGTCTGTACTTGCCGGAGCAGATGATATGACGGCTTTCCGCTTCTGTACGTCGTAACAAGGCTTCCACTCTTGCCCGTAAGATATAGAGTGAAAATGGCTTGGTAATATAATCGTCAGCACCTGCCAGTAAGCCCGAAACCTCATCCGTTTCCAGATCACAGACCGTAAGCATGATAATTGGGATGCTCGAATATGTCCTGATCTCCTTGCACAAGTCCATACCATTGCCATCCGGCAGCCCCAAGTCCATTATGATAAGGTCGGTTTTCTGCTGCTCCAGAAGACGTTTTCCTTCTTTGATGGAGTTTGCCGAAACAACCTGATAGCCGTCTTTCTCAAAAGTAAATGCTAATCCACGATTCAAGTTCTCATCATCTTCCAATATTACAATCGTTTTTTTCATTGCATTCCTCCATTGTTCTCTTTACTTTGCTTCAAGCTTGGGATACCTTTGTCTACAGTGTTATACAAATAGGTTGTTAGATAGAAAAATCATCCTGTACTTCGTAGGTTCAGGATGATTTTTATGCTACCACTTATTCATCACTTTTTCAGCAAACCCAATCAAATTCTCAATTGCTATTACCGTTCCATCGTCCAGCACTGCCTTTCCGGTAAATCGTCCGAACACCTGATGCTGGTCTGATTCGAGTACAATAAGGCTGGTGCAGGCAGCTCTGTCAAGGATAGGCACAAAATCCATTTCAAATCTGCCATCATCACTGATAATGGTCCATTTTTTCAGATAGTCTTCCTTTCCGTCTTTTCTTAACGGTATGTTAAAGCGAATATTATGTAATTTATGCGCCTTTCCTTCATAGAAAAGCATGTTCTCAGTGGCCGCTGAGGTATCACCGAATCCATATCCTAAATTAAAGCCAAAGGCTTTTCCGTTTACCTGGCCTGAGGCACTTCCCCAGTACCAGGTATTTTTATAAGTCCATACACCTCGTCCCCAATCCAGCACGGCGAAAGAATTTTCCGGGGAAAATTCATATTCCTTGTCCAAAACAGTTACTTTCCCCTGCACTCTCATACAATTAATCTTTTGATTATAATAGAAATGTGCCTTTTTCTGAAAAGGAGTTGCTATCACCAGAGAATCCTCCGGTTCATCTGTAAGAATCAGTGTACCGGAGATTGGTTGATTGTCTGCAAACCGTTCCATACGAAATTCCAGAATTCTTTTTCCCTCTTCCTGACAAAAGGATAACTGATAACCTTTGCCTTTTGATATAACGTTACCACTCTTTGAGGAAGACGGTAAGTTCTTTTTTCCATTTGTCATGAACTGCATACGGCTTACCGTTTTTTCCTTTCCTTCCTCCAACCATAAAAAGGAAATGGAATCTAAGCCCATGTAGGAATTATCTGCTATCGTTAATGCCAGCGCATACTGTTCATTATTAATTAAGTAATAATCCCATTCCTTAATTCTTAATTTATTTGCTTTGATATCAGCGCGTCGATATACCGGAAGCAACTTTTTTGCATAGCCCGCTTCTCTGAGATTTCCGGCGCCATTTAATAAAGGCTCTTCTGTTGTGATTTCATACTGCATCATAATACCCCTCCTACCAATTCACCTAATGATATCTTTTGACCCTTCGAAGTCATTCCTTCTTTCTGTTGCTACAGCTGCTCAAGTTATCCTTACACGAACTTTTTTATATAAATATTATCTTCCCTCAAGGTAGAATTTGTCAATTCAAACTTCATATCAATTGTGATACCAAATGTCGTATCAAAATCAATTAATTGTAAACTCCACTCCTTTTTAAATAAGCCAAAAAAGCTGCCTCAAAATGATACGGCGGAATATTCCACCCCTTCCTTTGAAGCAGCCTTATATGATTCATTCTTATAAACTCATAATGCAATTTTTTTAATTACTCGATCCCTAATACCGTATTGGAATCCGATCCCTGAGAATAGGATAAGGTAATCTGATCACCAACACTATACTTAATAATCTCTAGAAAATCATTGACAAACACATCAAAAATCTCGTTACTGTTGTTTAACAGGATATAATAATGTGTATTTCCATCTACAACACTATCCACAATCTTCGCAATTGATCCGGTAACCTTCGGAAGCTTTGAGGTATCGGCAACGCTGATTCCGTTGGATTTCATCAGTTCCAGATAGGTTTTCTCACAGGCATTTACCGTATCCCCAATGGCAACGATTTGATACTTTTCAATATTAACCATAGCATACATCTTTACCAGCCCTGCCGCATCCTTTAAAGCAATAAAATATGTGGGTTCGCCTCCAATATTGAGCAGTAACGGGAAGGTTGCTTTATAACCAAGGTGCTGTACCTGCCCCTCTGCAGATGCCATCGCTGAATATTCTTCTGCTCCGGAAATGGAATAAAATCTGGTTTCTGAGGTTCTTTGATTCATTAACACAAAACCTACATTGGATTCATCTGCACCGACTGAAGTCACCCCGGTATATACCCATACATCATCATCCATGGCAATGTAGTTATATCCATCGGTGGTCTGTAATGCATCCTTTTGGCCAAATACAGAATTCCAATATCCATGTACTAAGGTTCCGTGATAATCATATAAATCGATGAGCAGCTCTGCGGAGAATACCTTATCAATCCAAACCGGAACATCCTCAATCGCATAATCCGTCAGTTCACCGGTAACTGCATTAACTACAACAGCTCTTCCTATGGTCTGACCACCAAATAACCCAATAGTGTATTCCTTCACAGGACAAATCCAGTAAGGTGTACCATCATCGCCGATCTCGAAATTAATCTTATCAAATGCGTAGGTTGGATAATGAAAGCGCAGATAACGATAAATATTCCTTCCGAATCGTTCTGATTCCGAGTATTTAATACCCTGCTCCAGATTTACTAATTCCACATTCTGTGTTGTCATATCGATTCTGATATAGGCGGGAATACCTTTGGAATGATTGGTTACCCATTTGAAGAAACTTCCATATTTCAACGGAGATACTCTAACTGGAGTTCCCGCATAATTAATCTGGGTGTAATTTGATGCAACCTCAAACTGTGAAACATATTCCGCAATACTTCCCATTTTTCTTGAACCCAGCAGGATTGCGGAGTCTTTATCCAGGATTGGAATCTCCTTATAAGAAATTTCCTTAATATCATCCGTGTAATTACGATCTGTTATGGTTAACAGCTGCTGATATTTTTTGGAATTTATGATAGGAGAAGAAAGTACACCTCCTATGATAAAGATAAGAAACATAACTCCGGTGATGCTGCAAACAATCTTGAATAATAGATGCTTCCCCTTCTTATGGGTATCCAGGTTACCCTTTCGATCAAAAAAGGAGGTTAAACCAATAACAACGGTAGCAATAATAAGCGCACCAAGGATAAACCACCAAAAACCTGGAGAGTGAATATTCACTGCGGGAAGTGTAATGTAATAATAGACAAATCCTATGATGCCCAGGATAATCAAGATAATAAAACTTTTTACTGCTTTCATAACGATAGAATCCTCCTCGTAAAATCAAAAATAGCTATTCGCGAAACTCATTAACCGAAGATATTGTTTCGCTATTGCCTATCACTAAATAATGCGGGTTCATTAAACTGACCTTTCTATTGTATCAACAGCTTATTTATCAATCGCTGCTTATCATCTGCTACTTTATCTTCAGAATCTTATCTTCAGAACCTTACTTTGCAGAAGCTGATGGTTTTCATTTAAATCCGCATATTCTTGTGCTTCCATGGGTAGCTTATTTAAGCTTTACCGCCTGTGTTACTATCATTATATCCGATTATTATTCCATAAACATTATAAATTGATTATAATGTAATGATTTCTGCGTTAATCTGATACTCTTACGAGAAAACACTATGCCTGATTAATTCGAATCCAAGTCCTTTTGCAGCTTCATCAAGGTCTCTTTGATCAGCTCTGTATTGCCGCCATGCTCCGCAATCACCTGGCTCACGGTATCATAACCAAGTCTTGCCGTGTATCCGGTTGCAAATGCATAGGATCGGCTCAGCAACTCTTCACAGCGTTCTCTATCCGGTTCGATAAGATCAATACATTTCGTTCGAAAGCTTGTTACCGCTTTTTGAAGCAGGGTTAGGCTCTCCAGCAACGAATCCGCAATGAGAGGCAGAAATGCATTCAGTTCAAATTCACCGTGCGCTGCTGCGGTAGTGATTGCCATATCATTTGCCATTACCTTCATTCCGATCTGCATCACCATCTCCGGTATGACCGGATTGATCTTCCCTGGCATAATTGTACTGCCCAGCTGCATCGGTGCTAATTTGATCTCGCCAAAGCCTCCATGGGGTCCGCTGTTCATCAACCGAAGATCATTGGAAATCTTAATCAAATTAACAGCTAGGGCTTTCAACAACCCGGACACCTCTACAAATACGTCATTATTCTGGGTAATATCCATAGGGTATTCCGCTGCCGCCAACCCAATATCTGTCATCGTTCTTAATTCCTCCAGGATGGCAAATCGGTATTTGCGTTCTGCATTATTGGAGGTTCCCACCGCCGTCCCCCCAATATTCACTTGTCTTAAGCGCTCCTCAACCTTATACAGTCTCCACCTGTCTCTGGCAATCGCCTGAGCATAAGCCCCGAATTCAGAACCCAGGGTAATCGGAATGGCGTCCATTAGCTCCGTGCGCCCCAGCTTCTTAATATCATCAAATTCATTTTCTTTCATTTGAAGAGATTGCTGAAGTTTCGCACAGGCCTCACTGACCTCCCTCAGTAATTCAATCGCAGCAATCCGAAGTGCCGTCGGATATACATCATTGGTGGACTGTCCCCGATTAACATCATCTAATGGATGAATAAAGCTATATTCTCCGTAGGCTTTTCCTAACAGCTTTAAAGCAAGATTTGCAATTACTTCATTCACATTCATATTCGTGGAGGTTCCTGCTCCGCCCTGTAGAGCATCTACCACAAACTGAGCATCCTCTCTCCCGGTCAGAATCAGATTACAGGCTTCTGTAATCGCCTGATACACCTCTTTATTACCAATTCCAAGCTTGCTATAGGTAAGAGCTGCTGCCTTTTTGATTTTAACAATGGCATAGATGAGCTTAAGATTCGTTCTGCGAAAGCCAAGATCAAAATTATCTTTGGCACGGGCAGTCTGTAAACCATAGGCTATATCATCACTCAATTCCATCTCACCGAGCTTATCTTTCTCCTTGCGCATTCCACTACTCCTCAATTTCCGCTAAGATATGGGGGAAGGGTTCCAGACTTCTCTTTAGAATCCCCTGAATATAAGCAATTAAAATTCCATAATTGGTGATCGGCACCCTCTGATCCTCTGCACATTTCATCCGGAATTTCACTTCTCTTTCCGGCAGCATGCAGCCGCCGCAATGTACAATCATTTTATATTTTGTTAAATCCTCATAGAATTCACCCCCGGAGGTAAACTCAAAGTTCACCTGCTTTCCGGTATAATTCTTAATCCATCTGGGAAGCTTAACCTGTCCAATATCATCACATTGCCGGTGATGGGTACACCCCTCTGAGATGAGCACATGATCTCCATCCTCCAGAGTTTCGATCGCCACCGCTCCCTTAACCGCTTCCTCCAATAGTCCCTTATATCTGGCAAAGAGAATGGAGAAGGAGGTTAGCATAATATCCTTTGGTGTATCTGCTGATACCTTTGCAAATACCTGACTGTCTGTAATTACTAACTTGGGCTTTTTCCCCAGATTCGAAAGCGTTTCTCTCAGCTCATATTCCTTCACTACAATAGCCGTTGCATCAGCTTCCAGAATGTCGCGAATGGTCTGCTGCTGTGGTAAGATCAGTCTGCCCTTCGGTGCAGCCTTATCAATGGGTGTGACCAGAACAATAAAATCAGAAGGATTGATCAGGTCAGCCACAATCTTCAGCTTTTGATTCTCTACCGGTGCAAGAGCTGCGATTCTTTCTTTTAAAGCTTCTATATTCTTCTTATCCTTAGCACTTACAAAGATCTCCTGTTCTCCCGGAGCCGGACAAACCTCCAGTAAATCCATTTTATTATATACGATTAGATAGTTAATATTCTTTTCCTGAAAGAACGAGATTAATTCTTCATCCTCTGGGGATTTTCCAGTAGTTGAATCGATTACCAAAATAGCCACATCGGTTTTATTAAGCACTTGTTTTGTCTTGCGAATTCTTAATTCTCCCAGCATTCCGACATCATCAATGCCAGGTGTATCGATAATCATAACCGGACCGATCGGTAAAAGCTCCATGGCTTTGTATACCGGATCTGTCGTCGTTCCTTTAACATCGGAAACCACCGCCAGCTCCTGTCCTGTAACCGCATTGACTACGCTGGATTTACCTGCATTTCTTTTTCCAAAAAATCCGATGTGAATTCTATCTGCGGATGGTGTATCATTAAGACCCATTTTCATCTATCCTTTCGTGATAACGATATCTTTTGGGCAATTGCGAAACTATATGGTTTTTGCTATTGTATACACAACGCATACTATTTCTACGCTCCAACGCTTCCTTCGGGCTTAGCTTCCGCTTCGAAATAGTATCTGCTGTGTATACAATATCTTCAGTTAATGAGTTTCGCAATTACCTATAACGATATCTTTGCTTCCAGTAAGTCTCGATATCTCTTTCATTTCCCTACAATTGCTGCTCTTATTATAGCAACTCTTTCTTCGCATCTCAAGATAAATTAAATTGTTGGGGAAGATTATGCAAAAGAGCTGCCATAATAGAAACCTTGAAAAATAACTTATCGCATACAAAAACGGACAGACATTCAATATGAATTATGCGCTGAATATCTACGAATATGTTCGTATACAGCATAAATCATATCAAATGTCTGTCAGACATTGTATTATGGCAAGTCATATCCCAGCGCTATCGATTGCAACAGCTCCCGAAAAGCTGGATATGCTATAAAAATTTCTTCTCTATAATCTGGTATCCCACATTCCGCAGAATGCATCCACCGGGCTGGTGCCTTTAAATTCGGATCTTCCCATCAGCTTCTCCACCAATGAATCCAAGATAGTGTCTGCTGAACTATAGGTGTTAATGAAGGTTTTAACTCTAGGTACATCCAGCAGATGATACGGATTTTCCACTGAGATAAAAATAGTAGGAATTTCATTTACAAATACCGGCACGTTCGCTCCCATTGGCTGCGCCCATTCGATTCGTACCGTGGTCTGATTACTCTTGGTCGCCATATTGGCAAGATAAATAATCAAATCATATTTATCTGCAATTTCGTCATAGCGGGTAGCTAATCCCTCGTAGCCTGGATTCGGCTTAAATACATCAATATCAAGGCCTTCCGCTTCCAGTCTCTTTCGTAAATCTTCTGCAACTCCAGCTTTAACAGAATAAGCAACTCCCTGTTGACTCTCGATATCATAGTAAAGCACCTTTTTATACTTCTTTGGACTAAGTGGCAGAACACCCTTCTCTTCCTTCACAAGCGTAATCGCTTTATCAGCACATTCAGCTGCCCAAGCTTTGTGTTCACTCGTACCGATTCCTTTTCTCGCCTCATCAAGCTCTGGTAACAAGGTACCCTTCACTTGTTTTTCATGCAGCTTTAACGCTGCTTTTAAAGCAAGAATCTTAGTCACTGCTTCATCCAGTCTCTGCTGAGTTACAATACCATCCCTAACGCCCGCTCTCATGTATTCATAATCTTCGTCTACATTCTTGGTAAACAGGAACATATCGCAGCCCGCAGCAATTGCCTGAGGTACTAACTTTGGTCTTCCCATCGGAATTGTCATTCCTGCCATGGTGGATGCATCTGTTACTACCAAGCCGTTAAAGCCAAGTTGTTCCTTTAAGAGCTGTGTCACCAATTCATAGGACAAGGTTGCCGGAAGAATATCCTTATCCTCAATATCAGGATTAAATTTCTTCGTATAAGCTGGCTGCATAATGTGGCCCACCATAACCGTCATAGCACCTTCTTCGATGCAGGCTTTGTAAGCAGCACCATAAGTCTTATCCCAATCCTCGCAGGACATGGAATTAATGGAGGTAACCAGATGCTGATCTCTCTCATCCATACCATCTCCCGGGAAATGCTTAATGGATGCGGCTACTCCATACTCCTGTACGCCTTTCACATATTGAACACCCATACGACGAACCCGGTCAGGGTCGGAGCCAAGGGTTCTTGTATTGGTAATTGGATTTCTAAAATTATAATCGATATCTATAATTGGTGCGAATGCCCAGTTAGCGCCAACTGCAGCACCTTCTCTACCGCAAACCACACCAAGCTTGTAAGCCATTTCATCCTCATCGGTAGCTGCAACCTGCATCTGGGAACCAAGAAAGGTACCTTCCTGAACAATACCGCTGCCACCCTTTTCCAGATTTGCTGAAATCAGCATCGGAATCTTTGAATTTTCCTGAAGAATACGAACAGAGTTCACCACCTGCTCTACTGGCATAGGTCTGCACATCAAACCGCCTGGTTGATATTTTTCTGCGAATTTTCTCAGGTTCTCATCATCGGTATAAGCGACCAGGCAAAATAACTGACAGATCTTTTCCTCCTGTGTCATTCCTTCCAGGGTACGCTCCACCCACGCAATATCTTCGTTGTTTAAATAAAATGGTTTTGCTCTTAAATCAAACACTTCTTTTTCCTCCTTAAGTTATTCTGCAAGCCTACCGTTTCTCCTTCCTTGCATCCGTATCTTATCGTAGGTAATTGTGAAACTCAGAAAATTGAGCTATTGTACACACAACATATACTGTTTCGAAGCGGACGCTAAGCCCGTAGGTAGCGACCCCGCGAAGAAATAGTATGTGCTGTGTACAATTACAGCACATATATTGTTTCGCAATTACCGAATAAACACGACACAAGTGCCCTTGCAAGATTCTGCTGTATCGGCAGTTATCTTATCAGAAGCTATAGCTTTATTATATTGAAATCACTCAGCTGATACCTTGCATTTTTTGTCCAGTTTTGTTTCAATTTATCTCCTCATTTTTTCATCCGCTCCACCTTATTTTTATCCAGAGGACAAAAAATGAAACTTAGCCTATAATTCCAACTCCTCAGATGCTATAATAATATAAATACAGTCATAATTTGGGAGGAACTGACTTGGACTATATCTATGAATCAATAAAATTTAGCAAAACCTTTCCGGTTAATTTGTTTGTGCATAAGGTTAATTATGTCCAAAATCATTGGCACGAATCCATTGAGCTGCTATTTATTCTGTCGGGCAAAGTGAAACTCTCTCTGGGCAGCTTTGTTTATGAGCTTAAGGCTGAGGATATCATTGTGATCAATTCCAACGAAATCCACTCCACCAGCTCCTTGGAGGATAATCTTATCTTAGCCCTTCAGATACCGGTTGAATATTTGAAGGCTCACATTGAGGTTGATGATAGTATCCGCTTCCATTGTAATTCCTTCCTTTTTTCCGAGAATCAGCAAAGCCGCTTTAATCAAATCAGAACCCTGTTAGCCAATATGCTTTGGACTTCCAGCAAAAATGAACGGGGACAGGAATTAAAGCTTCAAAGCCTCCTGCTGGAATTACTCCATCTCCTGTACCGTAATTTCAGCCTGGAGACCACAGAGCCGAACCTGAAAAGCAGCGAGAAATACTTTGACCGGCTCTCAAGAATTCTAAGCTATATCAATGAGAATTACTCCCAGGATATTTCACTGAATTCTCTGGCAAAACAAGAATACTTATCCGTATCCTATCTTTCCAAGTTTTTCAAGAAATATGTCGGAACAACCTTTTTAGATTATGTTAACAGCATACGGTTGGAGCATGCCGTCAAGGATCTTCTCTATACGGACTATCCTATTTCTCAAATTGTACTGCAAAATGGTTTTCCAAACGAAATATCCTTTTTGAATTTATTTAAAAAGGTTTATTCCGATACCCCCGGGCAGTACAGAAAGAAGGTAGCCGGTAATTTAAGCCCTGTTAATACCGATAAAAACTCTTTTTTAAATTATTTTGAACTAGCAAACACAGATGTGTTCCAGCCCTTGTTAAAATATCTGAAAAAAAACGAGCCCCTTCCCATGCAGGAAAAGGAGTCTGATTTCTTTCAGGATCTGGGAAGTGCGGATGTAAGCCTCCCAGGTAAACACCTGCAACATAAGTGGAAAAATCTGATTACCATCGGGAATGCCCGTATCGGATTAAATGCCGAGGTTCAGCGGCAGCTAACGCTGCTGCAAGCCGAGATTGGTTTTCGCTATCTTCGTTTTCATGGAATTTTTGATGATGGAATGATGGTATATGATGAGAATACCGAGGGTAAGCCGGTCTTGAATTTTACGTATGTTGACAGCTTGATTCATTTTCTTTTGAGCATAGGTCTGCGTCCCTTTATTGAGCTTGGTTTTATGCCCTCCAAATTAGCAAAATCACAACAGACTGTCTTCTATAATAGCAGTGTCATCAGTATGCCAAAGGATATGGAGAAATGGAATTATCTAGTTCGCTCCTTTCTCTTGCATTGCATTGAAAGCTTTGGGCAAAAAGAGGTGGAACAATGGTATTTTGAGTTTTGGAATGAGCCCGATATGAGGTATTTATTCTGGCACGATTCCGAGGAGGATTACTTAACCTTTTATGAAAATACCTATCATGTAGTAAAGAAGATCTCCGGGGAGCTAAAGCTTGGTGGACCAGCCATTCTTACCAATCACGACTATGGCTTGCAATACCTTGAGCAGTATCTTAGTTATGGCCGCTCAAAGGCCTGCTCCCCCGATTTTATCTCCATCCACTGCTATCCTGACCTTCTTCAAAGTCAGCCGGCAGCAATTCAGGCAGAGCAGCCTCCGGTCAAATCCGTCATTTCCGAAAATGAGAACTTTCTGCATTATTCGCTGAATGTAGTCAAGGAAGCCATTGCTCCTTACGGCTATCAACGGGAGCAGCTGCACATCACGGAATGGAATTCAACCACCTGGCACCGGGATTTAACCAATGACACCTGTTACAAGGCAGCCTATCTGGTTAAAAACCTGGTTGAAAATATGGATCAGGCTGAAAGCTTTGGATATTGGACTCTGACGGACTTCATTGAGGAGACCTATCCCTCCCACCTAACCTATCATGGCGGGCTTGGTCTCATAACCAGCAACGGCATAAAAAAGGCTGCCTATCACGCCTTTTGGATTTTAAATAAACTTGGAACTCAGGTTCTGAAGGCAGGGGACGGATACTATATTACCTCCAGTCCCTCCGGCTATCAGGTGCTGCTCTATCACTACTGCCATTTTGATCAGCTATACCGAAAGAGGGATACCTCAGCGATCGATTTCCTCAGCCGGTATGAGGTATTCCAGAATGATTACAGGAAAGAGCTTCGGCTGCATTTGACTGGATTAACGGAAGGCCTTTATTCCATTAAGGAATACTGTGTTAACCAAGCAGAGGGCAGCAGCTTTGACAATTGGCTCAGGATGGGTTCGCCAGAGTATCTCTCCCTTGAAGATATCTCCTATCTAAAGAGTCGGTCAACACCGCTCTATAAGGGAAGTCGGCAGCAGATCAGCTCTGAATTCTATATTAATACCGATATTCTTCCCCATGAGATTAAGCTGTATGAGCTCAGTCTACTGCCTTCTGAAATAGAGCGGTAATTGGGGACTTGATAATAAAAAAGAGCTGCCACTGAGACTGTGTGGACATGCTTTGCCTACACAAATCGTAGGAAATGGCGTATCATATCCGCGCAGCCGCCTTTGTGGCAGCTCATTTCATAAAGAATCTTAATTTAGGTCATTGCGAAACTCATTAACTGAAGTTATTGTATACACAACAAATACTATATCGAAGCGGAAGCTAAGCCCGAAGGAAGCGTTGGAGCGTAGGAATAGTATTTGTTGTGGATACGATTACAAAAACTATCTTTTTCGCAATTGCCTTAAAATTCTAATACTCCGTTACAGTAATTTCAAATTTCTTGGTTTTAAAATCTGCTTTCAGCTCTGCTCTGTGTTCCTTCCAGGTTCTGATGATATGAAGCTCTTGCTCAGGAGTATCCACTAACTCAAAGCTTCCGTTAAAAGCCGGATGCTGGTTGCGAAGCTCCATTAATCTAAGGAGCTTTTGAACAACCGGCCGCTCAACCTCCTGGTCAATCTCTGATAAGCTATAATAATGCCGGTTGATATTTCGTCCAACCTTGGTCTCCTCTAACAGCTTTAAGTCATTCCTTCCCGCCAGAAGCCCCACATAGTATACCTGAGGAATTCCAGGCGCAAAAAATTGCACTGCCCGAGCCAGCAGATAAGCCTCATCATCATCTCCCAGGGCTGAATAGTAGGAGCAATTCACCTGGTAGACATCCAGATTATGATAAGCAGCTGTATTATAAATCTTCTTCACATTAGCTCCGTACTGAAAGATATCCTCCTTGGTTCTTTCGATCTCCTCCTCCGGCAGTAAATCCTTCACATCCACCACTCCAATTCCATCATGGGTATCCAGCGTAGTAAACTGCTTTCTGGGACAGATTGCAAGCCAGTTCTTAAGATATCTGGTATTGCCATAGTACAGTGCATTGATCATCAGCATGGGAAGGGCAAAATCATAGACATAAAAGTCCTTTTCTTCAATCTTTTTCTGGATCGTATAATGCTCATGAATCTCCGGCAGCAACTCCACCTGATAAGGCTGTAAAACTTTAGAGCACTCCTGAAGTAATTCCCAAATGTCCGGCTCAATAAAAAAGCAGCTGGTGCCCGCTTTCTTTGTAGCGTAGGCAAAAGCATCCAAACGGATGAACGCTGCCCCATGCTTGCACAAATCCAGTAAATTATCACGAATAAAGCGTTTGGCAGTATCCGTAGTACAGTTAATATCGATCTGTTCCTCGTCAAAGGTACACCAAACCTTCTCCGTTGTACCATCTGCGAAATGCACATCCACATAGGGTGCTCTGGGCTTCCTTTTATAGATTGCGGCAACCTCTTCCTCTGTGGGCTCTCCATTTTCCCAGAAATCTTTGAACCTGATAAACAGATCACTGTACGGGGAATCCTCCTTATTTGCCAGAAAGTCCTGATAATATTCGCTTTGGGCAGATATATGGTTGATCATGTAATCAAACATCAGATAATAATCCTCTGCCAGCCGCTCAATATCACTCCAGTCACCAAAGGCAGGATCCACCTTATGATAGTCGATGGGCGCAAATCCCCGGTCTCCGGAGGAGGGGAAAAAGGGAAGCACATGAATACCTCCGATTGCCTTAGAAAAATATTTATTAACAATATAATGCAGATCCTTTAAATTACTGCCCATTGAATCTGAATAGGTGATCAGCATTATTTTATTCTCGATCTTCTTCAACTTACGTACCGCCTTTCAAGCACCCAATATTTACTCCTGTAAGCCTATTGCTCTGCTTCCAGAAACCACTCGATGCCCTTTTCCAAATATTCATTCCAAAAGCTCCAGTCATGAACCCCAGGACCTTCCTGATAGGTTACTAAAGCCTGTTCTTTCTCTAAAAACGTATGAAAGCTCCTGTTCTGCTCTAGAAGGAAGTCTTCCGTACCGCAGGCCATATAGATGGCTGGTATCTCTTTCCCCTCTTCCTTGAGCCTTCGCACTAACTGTTCCGGATTATTCTCGCTGTGTTCCAGCAGCTTCAAATCGCCAAACACGGTAGAGTAATATTCATAATCTGCAATGGCATTCGTAAAGTCTTCCGGCTGATTTTTAATATCATGTATAATTAACGCCGAAGAAAGTGCCAATATACTTTGAAAGGTTTCCGGAAAAGTAAGTCCTGTATGGATCGCACCAAATCCTCCCATAGAATTGCCTCCGATATAGGTATCCTCTCTACGGTCAGACAATCCATACGTCTTTCTTGTATAATCGATGAATTCTTTTCCGACATGCTGGCAATAAGCTCTGCCGGTGCCTTTCCGATCAAGGTAAAAGCTGTTATCGCCCGTCGGCATAGCAATTGCCAGATTATATTGAATCGCCAGCTCCTGCGCCCGACTCCCCAGAAGCCAGTCTCTGGCTGAACCGGAATAGCCGTGGAGCAGATATAAAGTTTTCATATTTCTGCTATAATGTTTATTTCCCTCAATCATACCGGGAAAAACGTCATTCGGTAATACCAAATAATAATTTGTTAACTTCGCCAGTGCTGTGGAATAAAAATCTCCTTGTATCAGTGCCATAATCTCTCCCTCCGGCTGCAGAACCCGCTGCCTCCAGATTCCACTGCCTCTTATATTCTACTTCTGTTATATTCTACTTCTTTGAATTATTTTTCAATGACAATAAAACACTGCTATTTTTCTTATATATTAACTCTTTCTTTTTTATGAATATGGTTAAATGCAAAATTATTTCTTAATATCAATATTGCTTGTTAATCAGACTACTGCCAACATTGGTCTCTTATCGAATATTCTCAGCCCGCTTAAACACGCTTATAGATAGAGAAAGGGTTCACCAGCATCTACAAATTGCACCTCCAGCTCACCGGTAATGCTCTTTAGCCAGCTGCCCAGATGCTTCATTCCCGCTTCCTCACTGCGTTCGTGCCCCAGTACCAGCATTCCTTTATTCATTCCCAGTGCGGCTGCATCTCTTACATAGGCACTTGTTGTCCACTCTGTAATGTCACCGCAAACCAGCAGATCCAGCTTGCCCTCATGCATGAGCTTCATCGGCATTTCCTCAACACCCAATCCCAGGCTTCCTCCGCCCACCAATACACCAATTCTTTCAACGACCATATCCGGATTTCCAACAATCTGGATAACCTTCATATCCAGCTTCTCTTTAAAATAATAGCATAGCTCTGCCAGGGTTTTCGGAGGTATCTGATAGCAGCCTCCAAAATGTTGAAAGCTCTCACTATTTTCTATTTTGTATTGTTCTAAATCAAATTCCAATTCAAAGCCCCGATAGATTCCATCTTCCTCCCCCATATGCATATGGTCATGAAATCTCCAGATTGCTATCTTATGCTGTTCGATTAAGCTTTTCTTCTTAAGATATACCGGATCTTCCTCAAGCCAATCGGTTGCATCCCTGCCGGTAAACCAAGTAGGTTCATGGGTGATGATAAAGTTAGCTCCGATTCGAATGGCTTCCTGAATCACTTCTACCGTAGCCATAAAAGTTGTTACAATCTTGGTAACCTCCATATCAAAGCTGCCTGTCATCAGCTGATCACAGGTCTGATTAAGAGGTAAGGGTTCTAAACCCGTTTTATGAATAATCCCGTCTACAATCTCCCTAACTGTCATAGCGCTATTCCTCCTTAATATTCTTATCCTTTCGGCCGATCAATCTGTTTCTTTTTAATTCAAGCGGTAAATGGTTATCTCCACCTGACCTTCTGCTTCGCCTGCCTCCAGTGACGCCACATAAACTCCGGTATTTAACCAGGCATATTTTCCTGCTGAATTGACCTGGAACCTGGGTGTTGTCTTAATGAAAGCGGAGCTGCTAAAATCAATTTTACCTTCGTTTTCAATTGCAATATATTCTCCGTCTTCTGTTTTTAATAAATACTTTGCAAAAACATGAGCCAACCCATCTCCCAAATCCGTATTCCAGTCTGCACCTCCGGAGACTACCTCACCGCGCAGCTTCCCGTCAAAGGTTCCCCCGATTATGGGAATCACCCGTAAATCTCCACGACCATCCTGTCCAACCTCTAAGAGTGGATCACATTGTACCTTTAATTTCATTATAATTTCTGCTTCCAGGTTCATCCTGTTTCCTCCTTAGCCTTTCACCGCTCCAACAATAACACCCTTGATAAAATATTTTTGAATAAAAGGATAAATTACCATGATCGGAAGAATACCAATCACTGCCATAGCCATTCGAACGGAAGTACCTGGCAGCTCCATATTACCGACTCCCAATAAATTTGCCGATCCGGATTTTAAAAACTGAACATTGTTCATGATCTTAATTAAGAGATTCTGTATACCAAAGAATTTAGAATCTGTAATATAGTATAAACCGTTTACCCAGTCATTCCAATAGCAAAGTGCAGTAAACAGACTGATCGTTGCTACAGAGGGAACAGAGAGAGGGATAATGATCTTCCAGAAGGTACGTAGCTCACTGGCTCCGTCAATCTGTGCTGATTCAATTAAAGCCTCCGGTACATTATTCGTATAATAATTTCTTACCAGGAATACATTAAATGCTGTAACTAAATAGTTAGGCAATGCCAGTGCCCAAATCGTATTTTTCACATGAAGTAAATTAGACCACATCATATAAGAGGACACGATACCTCCATTAAAAAGCATCGTAAAAAACACAAAAAAGGAAAGGGCATTCCTATATTTAAAGCTCTTTCGGGACATGGGATAAGCCAGCATGGTGGTAATCAATACGCTGCCCAAGGTTCCAAGTGCCGTCACTAATATGGTAATGCCATAGGATCTTAAGATAATCGTTCCCTGCTTTACCATGTAATAGTAAGCACTGATACTAAATGCCTTTGGGAAATAGGAATAACCATTTGACAATAATGCCTTTTCATCCGTAAAGGATGCCACTACGATTAAAATGATAGGAAGCAATGCGATTACTGATAAAATCGCAAGAATTCCTGTTGATACATATCTAAAACGTTTTTCGTCCGTTACTTTAACCATAACACTAACCATGCCTTTCTTCCATCCTGTCGGTTATACCGCAGGCAAATATTTGTGAAGTGACCTTTGCTTGATTTGCTTACTAAAACAATGCGTTGTCACTATCCACCTTTCGAACAATTGTATTTGCCAGCATAACCAGAACAAATCCAATGACCGACTGATACAAGCCTGCTGCTGCGGACATTCCAACATTATTAAGTTCCATTAAACCATGATATACATAGGTATCAATTGTCTGTGTCACATTATAAAGAGCACCTGAATTCATTGGTACCTGATAAAATAATCCAAAGTCAGAGTAGAAGATTCTTCCCACACTCATCAGGGTCAGAATAATAACAGTCGGCTTTAACATGGGAATGGTAATGTGTCTGATCTGCTTTAATTTTGTAGCACCGTCAATTTTTGCAGCTTCAAAGATACTTTTATCAATACCAGAGATACTTGCCATATAGATAATACTGCTGTAACCAATATTTTTCCACAGATACACCAGAATCAAAATGGCAGGCCAGTACTTCGGTG
Organism: Bacillota bacterium; assembly: GCA_023392995.1. GTDB lineage: Bacteria > Bacillota > Clostridia > Lachnospirales > Lachnospiraceae > Mobilitalea. The sequence continues at coordinate 18,167 of JAEWMZ010000424.1, read as the reverse complement.
TAGTATACCAGGCTATCTCTTTTCCTCCGAACAGCTTAATTACGGTATGATTAATGAATCCTGTGTCCGAATTTAAAAATGCAAAGCCAATGAAGCCAATGACTACCCAGGATAATAGATTTGGAAGTAACAGGGAGGACTGAAAGATCTTTACTCTGAATTTTTCTCCCAATTCGCACATCAGAATGGCTACAACGATGGAGAGGATTGTTCCCAATATAATAAAGGCCAGATTATAAAGGATGGTATTTCGTACAATAAGAAATGCATCCTGTTTAAACAGATATTTAAAATTATCAAAGCCGCACCAGTCACTTCCGAAAATTCCTTTGGAATAATTAAATTTCTTAAAAGCAAGGAATACGCCAAACATAGGGATATAATTATTAATCAGCAAATACACAATTCCTGGCAATGCGATTAAGAGAAGGGGTCCGTTTTTTGCCAAACCCTTATTTTTTTTACTCATATTCTTCATTTTTTTCTCCATTCCTGAGCAGTTCCACACTATCTTGTAACTTTTAGGGGCTGCCGCAAAACACAGCAGAAAGGCAAGTCATATCCGCCAGCCGCTTTTTGCAACAGCCCCTTTAAGACATTTACTTATTCGCCAGCCATGCATCCAACTGTTTCTGCTTTTCAGCGATAATCGCATCAAAGCCAGCAGTGGTAAGCTTCTCATTAAATTCTGCTATCATTGTCTCCGGATCAACACTTCCGCATAACAATCCCGGCAGATACTGGGAAACTACGTTGCTTACCGCGGTATATTCGGTTGAAACAGGACTAGAATCAAAGGTAAAGCCCATAGCAGGTGATTTCTTTGCAAGCTGATTCTGCTCTTCCTCCCAAGCTAAGGATTCCTTGCTGGTTCCCACCATCGGATACATAAGGAAGAAGTTCCCCAAGGTTCCGCAGCTTAACTGTGCGGTATAAGGTACTGTGCTGGCATCCTGTCCTTCCGGATAGGAAACAAAGCCGTCTGCATCCAGTACGTAATCCCTGTCCTGAATTCCATAGATTAACAGGTTGATAATATCTTTATCGGTAAAGGTAAGATTCAGGAATTTAAGAGCTGCTTCCGGTGTTTTGCAGGTTGAGGAAACCATCCAGGATAATGCATTAATGGAGGTCGTATCCAGATAAGCATCTCCGATCTGTACCGCACCCAGTGGCTTTCCGCCGGTCTGTGCCTGTAAGGACGCTGCTGTATCTGCGGTAGGATAACTATAGGAAGCTACATAACAGAAGGTATTGTCTGCTGACATAAGCTCAGCTGCACTGCTGGTAGTGGTTGCTGCATCTTGAAGGATCAGTCCTTCGGTATACCAGGTGCGTACAAGGTTACAGATATTCTTAAATACATCGGTGGTATAGTAATTTACAACGCTCATGTTGTCGCCCATTAAAACACCCTTAGGGCTGTTATAATCATCGGTCAAATAATCCATATTGCCTGCCAGCAGGTTCATATTCAGATTTCCCTGATTTGCAGGTACCAGTGGTGTCATGTCCGGATAAGCTGCTTTTACTTTTCTTAGAACATCCGTCAGATCATTGATACTCTTCACTTGAGTCATATCAATTCCAAGCTTATCAGCAATTTCCTTCTTATAGATAACCATAGGGGTAAGTGCATATGGTTTATAGGATGGTATTCCGTACAATTTTCCATCCTTCTGGCAGGCTGCCAGCAAATCCTCACCCAAGGTTGCCTTGGTTTCCGGTGCATACTGATCGATCAGATCGGTCAAGTCATAAGCGGCACCATTTGATACGCTGGTGTTGAAATCTCCAAGAGATTCAAAAATATCAATCTTATCTCCGCCCTGTAATGCCAGGTTAACCGAAGAGGAGTAATCTGCTATAGCTACCGGCATCAGCTCTACCTCCACACCGATTTTCTCTCTGGTAATCTTATTAATTGCCTCCTCTACCGTATCCAGTGTCTCTGAGGTAGGAATGTTATTAAAGGTTGCATACGCATAAACTATCTTATCATAGGATTTCTCTGTTCCTCCCGTGGTTCCTGAAGTATTCTCCTTTTGTTTATTCGAAGAACTGCAGGCTGTTAAACCAACGGTCAGGGTTGCAATCATTAAGACTGCTATACATCTCTTAATTAGTTTCATAAAAAATAACCTCCCTTTTTTTATAATACAGCTTAGGTAATTGCAAAACTCAGTAACTGAGATATTGTATACGCAGCAGATGCTGTTTCGAAGCGTAAGCTAAGCCCGAAGGAAGCGTTGGAGCGAAGAAATAGTATTTACTGCGTATACAATTGCAAAAACTATATTGTTTCGCAATTGCCTTTTATATTACAACTATATCAATATTTGCTTGTAATCTCTTTTAAAAACAAGATGTATATTTTCAAAATCAAGCTATTCTCATGTAAAAGCAAGCGTTCTTTAAAATATTGTTATTCTATTAATGAACAAAGCTGATATTTACTTCAACTGTTTCAAAGCAAATATTGTATAAGCAAAATGGGATGTCACAAAGTGCAGTCATAGCCCAAGGACTGCACTTTGCTGTATCCCATTTCCTTTACGTATTCTTATAATCCTTCGGAGATACGCCTGTAAGCTTCTTAAACAAAGTGGAAAAATAAGAAAAGTTATCAAAGCCAACCGCTTCAGCAATTTTGCTAATATTACTGTCTTCGGCTTTTAAAAGCTCCTTCGCCTTTAAGATACGGTACTCATTAATATAGTCCTTCAGGCTGATTCCTGTTTTCTTTTTATATAGTTTCGCCAGGTATTCCGGAGTCAGAAAGAATTCTCCAGCGATTTCATTGCGGCCAATCTCCTGCGCATAATGCTCGTGAATATATTCGTTGATCCGGTCAATGATGGTTGCTGCTTTCCTTACCTCCTCCTCGTATTCGAAGGTTTTCTCTAATAGGTAATTCACCCAACGTATCATATCCACTGTTGAATCCATTGCATGATTCGAGATTTTTATAGAGACCTCATCGTAGAACAGCTTCGTTGCCTGAATCCCATGCTTCATCAGATCACCGTAGACTACCTGTACAATTTCCTGCTTCATTAAATAAAGAGAGTGAAGATTTAGCTTTTTATATCCTGACAGTTCATCAAATACCTGCTTTAAATAATGCAGTATCCTTGCTTTTTCCTTTGCCTCTACCATGTCTACAAGCTTCTCCAGATTCAGTATGTGAATCTCATGCTCCGCTGTTGCCTCTACCTCTTCCTCATGAAAGCTCTTTCCGTAATAATTCATATTATAATTAAAGAGCTGCTTCAGCTTTTGCCTTGCCGTGGCAAACTCCATAACCGAATAGGGGCTGCTGATACAACAGGTTATGGTGAACTTAAAATACTCTTTGCAGGTATCTACTAATTTATCACATTTTTCCTTCAGCTCATCTCCTCTGGCTTCTTCACAAACCGCAATGAAGCTTAGCGTGTCCTCCGTATGAAATTTAACTACATTTTCATTTTCAACTTTATCCGTGAGAATCTCTGAATGAAAGCCCTCCAAAACAAATTCCAGCACACTTTTTCCGTAACGCTCTATATCTGCTTCCAGATTATTTAGCTTTGTATAGATTAATCGATAGGTTTTATCAAAGCCAATCTTAAGATGCCTGCTTTCGATTTCATTTTTCAACCGCTGGGTATCCTGCAAGCCCCCTTCCAAAAGCACTTTCCAGAAATCCTGCTTCATGAATCTCTGGTTCTTCTCCATCCACATCCCATAATCACTATTTTTCTTCAGATTCTGTTTCTGATTTCTCTTCATGATGATCCGCTGAAGATTCAGCTCCATGATATGTTCATCAAAGGGCTTCGTTAAATATGCTGCCGCTTCAAAATCAATGGCATTGGTGGCATAAGCAAAGCTTTCATGGCAGGTTAACAGTAGAAACTCACAATCAAATTTCTTTTCTCTTACCCAGCGAAGTAAATCCAGTCCTGTCTCCTGGGGCATCTCAATGTCACTGATTACGATATCAATTCGTTCCCCCAGTAAAATTTTTTTTGCTGAAGAAACATCATAGGCTGTCTTTATCTCATCCATCCCCAGCCTTGTCCAGTCAATGGAATCCCTGATTACTTCCACTGTTGCTATATCATCATCTACAATTAAAAGCTTCATATCTTCATCACTTCCTACAATTTGGTATGAATTGTTTCTTCCTCTAATTCATGAACCGGTTTTTTCGGTACATAAATCTTATTCAGGCAGCCATGTGGATTTATATTCTCCAGAACAACTAAGTCCTTCCGCTCATACATCAATTCCATCATCCGCTTAATGCTCCACAAACCGATTCTTGTCCCCGCGCTATTTGGATTCTCCGATCCTTTGTTCATATATTCCAGTACCTCTACCGGATAACCGTTTCCGTCGTCCTCAATTTCGATCAGCAGCAGTTCTTCTCCGTTTTTCGTTACGCTGCTGATTTTTATTAACAGCGTTAATACCTTATCCATAGAAACTACATACTTGTATTCATTCTCTACAAAAGTGTGGATTAGCATCTGCGGTATCTTCCATTCCTCCAGGTGCTGCGGCAGATCAACTAAATAAAACATACAGCCCGGATACTTTAATTCCTGCATAGCAAAATAATTTTCCACATGCCGTATCTCTTCCCGCACAGCAACCGTGTGAAAACCGGCACGAAACATATAACGTACATTTCTGGATAGAGCATCGATATAGGTTTTTATTTGAATATTTTTACCTTGACTGCTCAAGCTGGATATGGTTGTTAAGGCATTTAGAAAAAAATGAGGCTTAAGCTGAAGGCGAATACTCTTTAACTCCATGTCCTGCAGTTCAATCCGCTTTTCATAGGTCTGGATCTTGAGTCCCACAATTTCATCCAGCATCTGGTTCGTAGCCTCCTGAAGCATCACAAATTCCTTCGTATGAAATTCAGTGTCAATACGATTCTCATATTCACCACTTTTAATCAGCTCCATTTCCTGAACTACCTGGTGCATTGGCACTGCAATTTCCTTCCGTGTAAAATACAAGACAAACAGCATAAAAAGCACGGTAAGGCATACTCCCGTCCCAACAATAACCATACTTGAATGGGTTTGCTGCAGAATACTGGTCTTTCTGGTGTAACAGTAGATTCTCAGCTGATCCTCCACCACACTCTGGCTGTTGCTGTAGTAATTAACCGCCTTCATATCATCAATAGAAGCGCCTTCTTTAAAATCACCTATTACACTTCCCCACAGCTTACCGATTCTTCCCTCTGCGTTTACCAGTGTCATAATTCTGTTTGCATTATCCTCCGAGGTCATATAGGATAATAGCTTACTGGTTCTAATATAAATTGCAATTGCTCGATTGTCCGAAAGGAGCATTTTATATAAATAGGTTTCCTGATTCAGTTCCACAAAGTCCCACTGATGGTTGCTGACACCGCCCTCTGTAACAGCTCGAAGCGTATATTCACGAAGGTTATTTTTTTTGTTATAATTAAAACCGGGGGTTATGGCATCCAAGCAAATATTATAATTGCCGTCATATATAACAACAACATCCGCCAACTCATTTCCGGTAATCAGTTTTTGCATATAATCCACCAAAGCGACCGAGGATAAAGCCCTTCTGTTCTCACTTGAGCTTTTTATATTTGCAAGATCCACACTTTGGGTGGTAATGCTTTTTAAAAGTCCATTCATTTCTGCGATATCATTGCTGCATTCATTTCGGTATATGCTAAGCAGCGCATCCGAAGAATCCTTCATTTCCTTCTTAAGAATGCCGTAGGAGGATAATAGAAAGCCTCCCAGAATTACCAGTAGAAGGACGACTAAAACCAGCAGGTAGATCAGAATCTCGTTCACAAATGATTTCTTTTGTCTCATGTTATTATCCTCCAGTTTACCTTAAGCATACCACAGTTCAGATTTAAAATATTTCAAAAATAAGTTTACTTCTATTAATAATAAGATCATTTCAGACATCTAAGAATAAGCTCATTTGGGAACATCTAAGGTTTTGTCTCCTCTGGTTCCATATCTGCTGGGTGAACAGCCGCAGATTTTTTTAAAGCATCTGGAGAAATGGTAGATATCACTAAACCCCGCCATTCTTGCAATATGACTGACCTGCAGTGCCTCATTCATCAATAAATACCTGGCCTTATCAATCCTGGCATGAATCAATTCTGTCCTTGGAGATGCACAGAAAAACTTTTGGTAGTAAGCATAAACCTGACTTTTTTCCAGGTTCAATCTCCTGCATAGCCGTTCAATAGGCCATTCTTCTTCGCAGTAAGTCAGCATTTGCAAACGCAGGGCTTGAAACTGGGAATACAGATTCTCATTGACCGGTAACAACTGGCGGCTGTTTTGTAAATTCCGATCCAAATGAATCAGAAGCTGCCTCAAATGCGTATCAATCTGTTCTTCATAATGCAGTGGTTTTGTAAGATATTCTGTGTGGAGCTTCTTTATATGCCAATTAACCTCATCAATACCTTCCGGATAAAAGATGGTATTAAGCGGTATTCCAAACTCACTTCCAACCTCCGTATCCGTAAAAAAATGCGCATAACTATTATAGAACTCCTCTACAGCCTGATACCGCTGCATAAACCCCGGTGTATATAAAATACAAGCTCCTGCCTTTGCCAATATAGGCTCCCCCCCTATTTCAAAGCTCATAGGTGCTAATATCAGTAAAAACAAATAGCTTGTACTTCCATTCGGGCGGTAAATAATATCCCCATCCGGGTTATGAACATTATAACCGCAATAATCTATGGTATACATCATATTGTTTCCTCTTTCAATCATTTTTTAGTTAACGAAAATATCATAAACCAAAACCGGACAAAAAGTCAAATCTTACGGAAGAAAATCTATTTATGAGCAAGGCTCTGAAATGCTATAATACAGAACAAATACAAACGGAAAGGAATTATAAAATAAAAATGAAAAAAGCTAGCATTCATATTGACAAACATTTTATCGTCGGAGAAGTTGACAAACGTATCTTTGGCTCTTTTATTGAACACCTTGGTCGTGCTGTTTACAATGGAATTTACCAGCCCTCCAGCCCACTTTCAGATAAACAGGGTTTACGCAAGGACGTTCTTTCCCTGGTTCGTGAACTTGCCGTTCCCATCGTCCGTTATCCTGGCGGAAACTTTGTTTCCGGCTATCATTGGGAGGATGGTGTTGGCCCAAAGTCTGACCGTAAGGCAAAGCTGGATCTGGCCTGGACAGTGATAGAAAGCAATGAATTTGGTCTTAACGAATTTATGGACTGGGCCAAGAAAGCGGATACTACCCCTATGATGGCAGTTAATCTGGGAACAAGGGGCATAGAAGATGCCAAGAATATCGTTGAATACTGCAATATTAAGAATGGGTCCTATTATAGCGACCTTCGCAGAAGCCACGGCTATGAAGAGCCCCATGACATCAAGCTTTGGTGTCTTGGCAATGAGATGGATGGTCCCTGGCAAATGGGTCATAAGACCGCAGATGAATATGGGCGTATTGCCTCCGAAGCCGGCCGTATTATGAAAATGGTCGATCCCTCTATTGAATTGGTAGCCTGTGGAAGCTCCTTTCTCCAAATACCTACCTTTGCAAGCTGGGAAGCAACTACCTTGGAGCATTGCTATGAACAGGTCGATTACCTCTCCTTACACCAGTATTATGGTAATCCTGAGGATGATTCTCCGAATTTCCTTGCAAGCTCTGTTGCCCTGGATGAATTCATATGTTCCGTTATTTCCATCTGCGATTACGTCAAGGCTAAGACCAGAAGCAAGAAGAATATAAATTTATCCTTTGATGAATGGAATGTCTGGTATCACTCCAGAGAACAGGATCGGAAGCTGGAACGTTGGACAAGAGCACCTCATCAGCTGGAGGATATCTATAATTTCGAAGATGCCTTACTGGTCGGAAGTATGCTGATTACTCTGTTAAAGCATGCAGACAGGGTTAAAATTGCCTGCCTCGCTCAGCTGGTTAATGTTATCGCTCCTATTATGACCTCTGATACCGGTGCCTGGAAACAGACGATTTTCTATCCATTTTTACATGCCAGCCAATATGGCCGTGGAACTGTATTACATACCGTTTCAAAATCTCCTGTTTACGAAAGCACACATGGTGATGCTCCCTTCCTGGATTCTGTTATGATCATGAATGAAGAGGCACAGACACTCACTGTTTTTGCCGTGAACAAATGTCTGGACGATTCTATGGAGATTAGCTGTGACTTACGTCAGTTCTCTGATTATCAGCTGGTCAGCCATATTGTTTTGACTCATGAGGATCTAAAAGCAGTGAATACAGAAGCTAATCCAAATAACGTGGCTCCAAGAACCGGCGGTAATTCAACCCTTTTGGAAGGGCACTTAACTGCAGTACTTGAAAAACAAAGCTGGAATGTAATACAGCTTAAGAAGTAATTGTTTATATGTAATATGGCTTTAAGAAGTATTTCTTTATCTGAAAAATACAAATCTAGGAAGCATACAAACCTAGAATGCACAGGAGCCGCATCCCCATTTTATATCGGGGGATGCGGCTCCTTTCAAGACTGACAGATAAAAACTAATTACCAATTTTAAATACATAATCTGTATTATAGGTACGTACGTATAACAAATTCCCTTTTTTCGCCATATAGGAAATGGCTGACTTCACGCTGGTCTTTTTAAGAATCTTTCCATTCTTTCGATTAATCTGATATAAATAGTCCTTCTCATCGGTAAACCCGTAGCCACAAAGGATAACGTTATCAACGATCAAAAAATTATTGGAGTTGCTTACTAAAGCATCCGTTCTCCAAATAATACTCATATCAGTTAAATCAATTGCTGTAATATAGGCGTTTTGGTTTTTTGAGCTTTTCGCATAGGTATTATGACTGTTGGACACATACAAAATGCCATCTTGGATTGCTGCCCAGTTAATTCTCTGCTGCACATAATCGAAATCCGCCTTACTATAGTCCGGAGAATATCTATAGTTTAAAAAATCCAGAGAATATAAGCGCTCTTTTGTCTTATAATCATATATATTCAAAAGATAGCCCTCTGAAAAATCCGATCCATAAGTACAATAAATATAGGTTTTATCGTAAAAAGCTGCTGTAATCCTTAAGTCACCCCAGAATGTATCAATTTCCTCTGGCAAATTGCCTGTTGTTAACTGATAGGAATTGGGCACTTCATAGGTATTGAGTGAGAGCTTATTCTTCTTTATCCAATTCGCTTCGTCTGTAATGCCATTTGTTTTACTGGATTTTACTGTTAATTTTAATGGTGCTATTTTCTTATTATTTTCTTTTCCCTTTGCTATATAATAGTGAAAAGCTGGCCGGTCTAATAAAATGGAAGTATCATCCCTTGTACCCGCCTTTGCTGTTTCTGCCTTTGGATTAACGATTATTGCTGTTAGCATGACTAAAATCATTACGATACTTCGTACTCTGTTCTTCATTCTTTCTCTCCCTTCTTAGAATTTCCCTTCATTATATCCCAGAAGTTTTCCATTTACAACCACCTGAGGCAGAAATGAGGATTTAGCTTTTGATGGAAACCAATGCTTATTCACTATGATAGGGATGCTTTAATTTCCTTAAGCCATTGTTCGGTTTCGTATTGACCGGAGGGTAATAGTTTGTTTGCGGGTGTGCTGTATTTTAGAGCTCCACCTTCCGTACTCATCAAAAGATAACAGTCCTTCAAATAAGTATTGACCTGATCCGCAAAGGTTCGGAATTTTGCTTCATCAAAGGAATTTTTTGAACCCTTCTCTGCCCCATAGGAAAAGGAGTAAGCACCGCTATCGACGATGTCAATCTTGTTCTTTCCTTTCATATAAAACAGAACATAGGAGTAATCTGCTAATCCTGTCGATTGGTATGGATTGAATACCAAAAGGTAATCCTCTCCATTCCTGCTGCACAAATAAACCGAATTCCATCCGGCATGAGCAGGATGTGCCGTTTCTGTCCATAATCTGGTTTTCCCAGTTGAATCAAATACATCAAGATATGTAAGATCCGGATCAATTTGTGCTCCCGATATTCGTATCAAGTCCTCTGTGCCATTATGAGAAAGGTCGGCCTTTAATTCTGACAGCAGTTTCGTTCTCGGATCATTTTCCTCCTTTGGATCTGTGATATGAAAATAATTTAATCTGTTAATTGCCTTAGTTGTGCCGTCTGTTTTGCCTTTTAACGTAATTTCCACCAGATTATCATAGTCCTCGGAATAGTTTAGTTTATCAATCATCACCGTATTATCCATATTGTGATACAGACTGCTACCCCAATAATTATAAACCGTATCCTGGAATATGTAGATTAAACTTGCTGCTGAATTATCTTTATAGGTAAAATCAGTTCCGTAGGTTTTAAAGATATAATCCATCTTTTCCACATCAAATACTACGCCGTAGCTGAGATAGGGACTGATATAACCCACCAGAAGAACCTGGGGATCCGGCAGCTCCTCATCTCCAAACCAATCATACTTCATAATTGAGCTAATGCCGCTCTCCAGTTTTTTCAGGTCATATTCCTCTCCATTGATGTGAAAAACGGTACCATCAACAGAAAAAGTATCCTTTACCCCTTCTATATAAGGCTTTCTGATCTTCCACAGATAGAAGGTTTCCGACTTATCATAATAGAGCTTTCCTTCATAGCCAATGATGAAATTATCATACGCCTTTATTTTTGCTATTTCCTTATTATCACTGTTGTAAAAGGTTACGGTATAGTCATATTCTGGCTGTTCCTTCTCTTTGGGGTTGTAAGGAGAAAATACCGTCAGGCTGCCGGAGATATCCTTTACCTCCGCTGGATTTGTAATTATAACGCCCTCATGACCCGACCCACTTTCAATCTTTATTTGAGTTGCAGACGAAAGATCAAAATTAAGGCTCCCTTTTTTGTCCTTCGTAATCGCACTATCAGCAGAACTCTCCTTTCTTCCTTTCCCCAGGGTAGGTGCCACGACTTTTCTTGTTTCATCAAGAAAAGTCGTACCTGCTTTCCCTGTAGTAGGTTCGTCTTTCCCTTGCTGCTGCAAGCCTTGGCAGCCTGCCAGCAGCAGGCAAACTGCTATAATCGCTAATCGTCCCTGTTTCAATTAAATCACCTCATTGTCGTTGTTAAACATCCCTTCTATACTCTTTTATACTCCATATATCCCCCATTCATACCAGCTTCCTTTAAGGTAATCTCATTCTATTCGTTGCAGATGCTAAAAAACTATAACATTGATAATATCAGACAACAAATCAGATCTTTCCAACCCAATAACCTCAGCCAGAATCATATTTGAATCTATTATTTAAAAAGTTCCATCTATTGACACACGTATTAATACGTGTTAACATAATATTATGATAAGAAAAGGAGATACAAAAGATGCCCATGACTTCAAAAGAAATGATAAATCTACTTAAAGACAACGGATTTATCCAACTAAGGCAAGATGGCTCCCACATATTTATGGAAAATAAAGCAACTAATAAAAGAACAACCGTCCCTTATCATAACAAATCTTTGGGCAAAGGACTTGAATATAAGATTTTAAAACAAGCAGGTCTTAAATCATCCGATCACTAAAGATTGTTTTTATTGCGTAGTTATTATTTTTATTGCATAGTTATTATTTTTAGTAATGGAGGTATGTATGAACAAATTATTTTATCCAGCAATCTTTGAATCTGATGAAAATGGAGCATATACCGTTGAATTCCCAGATATTCCCGGTTGCATTACCGGTGGTGATAATATGGAAAGCTCTTATGAGATGGCCTTTGATGCCCTTGGCCTTGTTCTCTCACATATGATTGATAATAAAGAGCCCATTCCAAAGCCATCCAATCCTCAAGATATTCCTTTGGAGCCGACACAGTTTCTTGTTGTAATTGAATTTGATATGGTCACTTATAAGAAGAAACATAACGCAAAGGCAGTAAAGAAAACTTTGACTATACCGGAGTGGCTAAATGAAGAGGCTACCTTACTGGGAGTAAACTTCTCACAGGTTTTACAAGAGGCCTTAATTCAAAAAATCAGATCCAACTAACTGATATTCGACCTTTCGGCCACCAGGTGCAGGATGTGAAATTGTCTACATTTTACGTGAGCCTTCCTCTTACGATGCACCTCTTTGTCAATATAGTAAAGAAAATGGAGCACTTTTGCGATATGTGCTCCATTTTTTCATTAATACCGTTGTATCTTATCAAATATCTCTATCAGGTACTGACGCGGAAATAGTACGTATAAAAGTCCTCAAATCCCAGAGACTGATAAAGCTGATACGCTATTTCATTACCTGCAACCACCTGCAAATACGCTTTCTTAGCACCCTTTCTTCTTCCCTCACTTAGAATACTGGTACAGATTCCCCGTGCATATCCCCTTCCACGATAATCCTCTCGCACATGAATCGCATAAATACCGATATACTCCCGGTCAAGAATACCAAGCCCCGTGCCGATGATTTCTCCGTCCTTTTGTATGGACACACAGACTGTCTCCTTTGCAATTGCTTGATACATCGTTGGAACAATCCTCCTATGAATGGGGTTTGTCGTATGCTTTAAGGTAAATAAACCATCTATCCACTCACCGGGAATATTCTGCGCTACCAAAACCATATCCGTAGGTGCATCTAAAATCGCATTCTCCATATCCAGCACCATAACATGTGTACGATTCTGTATCTCATAATTTCGGTTCTCTAACACATAATCAAAATCCTTTGACACCAGTGGACTAATCTTAAAGATCGTAGGGGTTCCCCAGCGCTTATAGATCTCTTCGCAATACGGAACCTTTTCACGCCAGGGAAGCATGGAATTCCCAAACTGCTCCACACTGTTTGTCCGGTGTGTATAAAAATATGAAAAGCGCAGGATCCATCCGTCATAAAGCTCCATTTGATGGGATGGCCAGGCATTCAAAGATAAATCTTCAATCGTCTTAATATCAATATTCATATGGTTTTTATCCTTCTATCTGTGGTATTTCAGGTGATACTTCATTGCAACCTGCTGCCCTGTATAGTAGAATAAACTTATCATACTTATACGAGGATGTAAACTAATGAATATCATTTTCTTATCGGAACTTGCGGATAAAGCTTTTATTGACTATATGAACACAAAGGATGCTGTTGTACTGGTTCCAGCGGATGACCGTTTCGACCCGCGAATCAGCAGCCATCCGGATCTTGTCCTAGCCATACTGGACAATATCTTAGTAATCGATGAACACGCCCATAGATCTATTTTCCAGCAGCTGGAGGACTTGAGTGTTCCTTATGTAACCACAAGCCCAGAGCTTGCCGCCCTCTATCCTCTAGACGTTGCCTATAATGCTGTTATCACCCGGGATTATTTTCTTCACAAACTGGAAGCCACCAATCCTCTGTTGCTTTTGCACAGTAGAAGAAGCGGCAAGAACTTAATTCCTGTGAAGCAGGGCTACACGAAATGCTCTACGGTGGTAGTTAATGATACTACTCTGATCACCAGCGATAGGGGCATTTATCATGCTGCAAAAAATGATATGAATCTACTGTTAGTTGAACCGGGTCATGTGCTGCTTCCCGGGTTTGACTTTGGTTTTCTGGGCGGCACCAGTGGTCTGCTTGAGGATACGGTAATCTTTCATGGTGATTTAAGCAAGCACCCTGATTTTTTAAGAATCAAGGATTTTCTGGATGAAGCCGGGAAAGAGCTGCATTTTTTTGAAGAGTTTCCCTTAACCGATATTGGCTCCATACTTGTCTTGCATCAGGGGCAGACTCATACCGACCAGAAGGTAAATCCCCACAAGCATGTTAACATTCCAATTTTCATTTCACATGAAGGCTGCCCCAACGATTGCGTGTTCTGCAACCAGCGAAAGATCACTGCCAGTCCTTCGCCTATGACACTGGAAGAGGTGGCAGATCAGATTGAAACCTACTCCTCTACTTTAGATAACAAAACCTTTATTGAACTTGCCTTCTTTGGCGGCAGTTTTACCGGTATTGCTGCTGAGCTCCAGGAGCGTTATCTTCAATTGGCCTATGAGTATAAGAAGTCTGGAACATTGCAGGCTATTCGCCTGTCTACCAGGCCGGATTATATTACTCCGGAGATTCTTGACCGCTTAAAACGGTATGAGGTGGATACCATTGAGCTAGGTGTACAATCCCTGGACGAGGAGGTTCTAAAAGCTTCCAACCGTGGGCATCTGGTGTCAGATGTCTATGCCGCAGTTGCATTAATTAAATCCTATGGGTTCCAGCTTGGAATTCAGCTAATGGTTGGCTTACCGGAGGATACAAAAGAAAGAGCTGTTCTTTCTGCAAAGCTTACGGTTTTACTCAAACCGGATTTTGTACGTATCTATCCCACCCTGGTCATAAAAGAGACAGAGTTGTTAGCTCTATGTCACCAGGGCAGCTATCATCCGCTCTCGATCGAAGAGGCGGTCGATTGGACAAAGGATATGTATCAGATGTTTTTGCAAAGTCAAATTCCGGTTATCCGCATTGGCCTGCAGCCTACGGATTTGATTGCAGAGGGCAAAGAGGTGCTTTACGGTCCCTTCCACCCTGCCTTTCGCCAGCTTGTAGAAAGTGCTTATTTTGGTGATCTGCTGAAAGTTAAGCTGGCAGAACACGCACTTAATAGTTGTTCCACTATCACAATCCTATGTAATCCCAGAGATTTATCACAGGTAATCGGTCATAAACGCAGTAATATTCTAGAAATAAAAAAAAGCTTTCCCAAGCTTCAGGTGAAGCCTGAGAAAAGCATACCTCCCATGACACTGGAACTAGAGTTTTCTTGACTCAGTATTTTATTTACTCTGAGCTTTCTCATGGTACAGCCTCCTCCTAGTGCGGTTTGCCGAAATTACTGCTTGTTAAAATGAATGCTTATCAGAATAAATGCTTATCAGAATAAATGCTTGTCGGAATGAATGATAGTTATGGTCATGAAAATGCTTATGTCCAGAATCTCCACGGTAATGATAATATTCATCCACCAAATTAACACTTTTCAGGAACTCTATGTCTCTAACAGAGCCTGTGTCATTAAATCTGCAGCTATTGTAGGATCTTCCTAGATCAAAATTGCTCTGTTCGATATTTCCTACACTAGCTCCAGATTATGGGTGAATATAATTAAGGTTTTGCCTGCAAGAAGATGGGAATGGTCATAGCCGAAAATGATACCAAAGTGAAAGTTGAAGCAAAGTAATCCTATCGTTTCACAAGCTCAATCCAAACCTTATAATAATCATACCGTATTCCATCCATTGCTGTAATCAGATATCTGCCTATGATGTGCTCTGCCTGATAACCCTGACTTTCTATATAATCAAGATGTTCTTTCAGGTTATTCTCTTCCGGCGCTTCCACTGAGATTCGCAGGAGACACTGAAGAAACTCTTTACCTGACGGGTTGTTTTCCCACAGAACCCTACCAATTAATTCGTCTTCTGAAATATCTTGTGAAGTGGCTATACCATATTGAATCCCCTTATTCTCCTTCCTTGATATCAAGATCGTATAATCGTCCTGATTTGTTTTATGAAAGTGTGATATGTCAAACTCAATCATCCTAGTTATGTCAGGTATACTTTTTTTATAAGGAGCTCCTTGCAGCAACTCTACCTCTTTGATCTTACTCCTTCGCAGTATAATTCCCTTTTTTATTTCTTCCAGTTTCAAAAGCTGAGCCTCAATATTGTCCTGTGTATCATAGAGAATATGATCAAAGTCTTCTAAAGTAAAATCGAATATTTTTTTCATCTTTGCGATGGGGATATTCAAACTTCTATAAAATACAATATCACTGAGATCAATAATCTGCTTAAAGTTATATTCTCTATATTCATTCTCCTCATTCCGATCCATCTGGATTAAGTTCTCAGAATCCCAATATCTTAAGGTAGACTTGGGTATCTTAAAAATATCAGATACCTCGCCGATATTATACTTTTCTTTCACTGCTTCATCACCTTCTATGTATATTATTTTCTAGACAATTGCAAAACAATATAGGTTTTGCAATTGTATACACAGCAGCTACTATCTCTTCGCTCCAACACTTCCTTCGGGCTTAGCTTCGAAACAGTATCTGCTGTGCATACAATATCTTTAGTGAATGAGTATCAATTGTCTAATTTTCTGCATTAATTACTTTCATAATATTATCTCATAATCACCACAATTTTTTATCAATATTTTACCTCATCTTACTGCAAAAACTCTTGACATTCAAGTGGCTTTAACGTTTATACTCCTTATTGTCACAAAAATGACCCGGAGGTATTCATTCATGAAACGTAACTTTTTTAAATATGTGATCCCCTCAATGATCTCACTTTTCTTTACCGGAATCTATGTGTGTGTTGACGGTTTATTCATTGGCAGAGCCGTAGGGGATATCGGCCTTGCCGCCATCAATCTTGCTTGGCCCATTGCTGCAGTTATTATAGCTGCCGGTACCGGTCTAGGTATGGGCGGTGCCATCAACATATCGCATCACTTGGGCGCAGGCAGGAAGGACCTGGCAGATAAGGCTCTTGGTAACACCCTATCTCTGCTGCTCCTTGCTTCCATTGTTCTAACCTTTACTACCTTATTGGGGGTCAGACCATTGCTTAAGCTTTTGGGTGCTGAGGGTGAGGTATTGGAGCTCGGCTACAACTATATACGCATCCTGGGTTTCGGTGCCATTCTTCAAGTATTCGGAACCGGGCTTACTCCCCTGTTAAGAAATCAAAATAAGGCCTGGCAGGCCATGCTACTGGTAATCTTAAATTTTGTTACCGATACCGTGCTTAGTGGTGTCTTTGTTATGATTTTAAACTTTGGCGTAGAGGGCGCTGCTGCCGCTTCCTTAATCGGGCAAGTATTTGTTATGATTCCATCGCTGATTCTTTTATTTGCAAAGGACGGCAGAATTTCGCTATCCAACTATCTGCTTGACTTAAGCCTCGTGAAAAGTATTTTGAAAGTAGGTGCTTCTCCCTTTGGTCTCTCTTTTATTCCTTCCCTGACCATTGTGATTATCAACTGGCAGGCTTTGTCCCATGGCGGAACTACTGCGGTAGCTGCTTATGCGGTTGTTTCTTACATTTTAGCTACAGGACAGCTATTGTTGGAAGGCATCGGTGATGGCAGCCAGCCTCTGATCAGCTACCAGTATGGAGCAAATAACTTGGACGCTGTACGCACACTGCGAAAGTGGACCTATCAGCTGGCTCTGTTCACCGGTTTTTTGCTCATGTTTGCTATGATGATTCTTACATATAAGATCCCGGTATTCTTCGGAGTTTCTGAGGCAACCGCTGCTCTTTTGCATAAAGCCCTTCCCATATGCGGACTCACACTCCCTCTATATGCACTGACCAGAACTACTTCGGCCTATTTTTATGCGATAAAGAATTCCTTTTATGCGTCACTTTTAATCTATTCTGAGATATTACTAATCCTTCCCCTATCTGCGGTTCTGCTTCCGCTGATCCTTCAGTTAACCGGGGTATGGCTGGCAATGGTATTCTCACAGCTGCTGCTCGTGCTGCTTGCTATGATATTAAGGAGAAAGAGCCGTGCTATTACGGGCAGTACCTCCTTCTCTGCAAAATAAGCATTTGGCATTTGCGAAACAATATACTTTTCGTAATTCATAAAAATAATCAATATAATAATACTTCCCGATTGATCTACTGTAACGCTAACGTTAGTAAATCAATCAGGAAGTTATTTTTTTGCTTATGTCTTACTGATTCCCGTCTATTAAAACGATCTTATCCAGATGCCAGATATCCTTGACATACTCTTCAATGGTTCGATCCGAGGAGAATTTGCCACTATGAGCTACATTTAGCATGGCTGCTTTCGCCCATTTGGGTTTATTCTTGTAGGCTTCCTCAACCCTCTTCTGAGCCTCTTCATAGGAACGGAAGTCTTTCAGAATAAAATACTGATCCGCCTTCCCTCCCCCTCTTCGTTCTAGAAGAGAGTTATAGATTTCTCGGAACAACTCCGGATCCTGGGGTGAATAGAATCCATTGATCAGCTGATCCAGAACGATGCGTACCTCCTCGTCCTGCTGATAGATATCCCAGGGATTATATTGACCGTTATTCTCATAGGCAATTAC
>JAEWMZ010000419.1 GCA_023392995.1 Bacillota bacterium | reverse complement strand
GAGAAAATTATATTTTTCTTCATCTGGTAAGTTTGCATGCAATTTGATAATATAGATACAAATCTATCCAAAAAAATCTATCCAAACTTATTATGAGGAAGGGAAATCTATGGGACATATTACGAGTAAAGATGCCTATAAGAATTTAGAGGAAAGAATCAATTGGTTTACACAAGGGGCTCCGCCATCGGACAGCCTGTACAAAATATTGCAGGTTTTATACACCGAGAAGGAAGCCAAATGGGTCGCGCTGTTGCCGGTTCGTCCATTTACGGCAAAGAAAGCAGCAAAGATTTGGAATACCAGTGAAGGGAAGGCGGAAGCTTTTTTAGAACATCTTTGCGAAAAGGCATTACTGGTGGATTCCTTTTATAAAGGGACACGGCAATTTGTTATGCCGCCGCCAATGGCAGGCTTTATTGAATTTGCGTTAATGCGTACCAGAGGTGATATTGATCAGAAATATTTAAGTGAATTGTATTATCAATATATGAATGTGGAAGAAGATTTTGTTAAGGATTTATTTTACGCAACAGAGACCCAGCTTGGACGAGTTTATGTGCAGGAGAAGGTGCTGACCAGTGATAATACGATTCATATCTTGGATTATGAAAGAGCAAGCCATATTGTTGAGGAAGCATCCCATATCGGTCTTGGAACCTGTTATTGCAGGCATAAGATGTTACATGCAGGTCATCCCTGTGAGATCGATGCTCCGTTGGATGTTTGTCTCACCTTTGGAAATGTTGCCAGGTCTCTTGCGGAGCATGGACAGCATGCGAGATTAATTGATAAGAAAGAGGCAATGGATGTATTAGAACGCTCTTATGCAGCTAATCTGGTACAGATCGGAGAAAATGTTCGTGAAGACCCGGCCTTTATCTGCAATTGCTGTGGTTGTTGCTGTGAGGCTCTGCAAGCAGCGAGAAAATTCAGCCCAATGCAGCCAGTGGCTACCACAAATTATATACCAAAGATTTCGGAAGAATGCGTAGGGTGCGGTAAATGTGAAAAGGTATGCCCGGTATTGGCTATATCAATGCCGAAAGGTAATGAGGGTAAGACGGTTGCAGTAATTGATACGGAGGTATGTCTTGGCTGCGGTGTATGTGTTCGCAGTTGTCCGAAAAAGGTGATACGATTAGAGCGGAGAGAGATCCAAGTTATTACACCGGTGAATAGTACCCATAGATTTGTACTGCAGGCAATCGAAAAAGGAACACTACAGAATCTTATATTTGATAATCAAGCCTTTGCTAACCATCGTGCAATGGCAGCGGTACTCGGAGTTATTCTGAAATTGCCGCCTTTAAAGCAGCTGTTGGCTAGTAAACAGTTGAAGTCTATATACTTGGATAAGTTGCTGTCAAAGAATAGCTAAGAAAAGAAAGGCTAACAGACTAGCAAGGAAAAGCCCAGCTGCAATTTTCAGGCTATATTTCAATATTTAAGCATTTTAACATGATATTAAAATATAGCCTAATTTTAAACGTTGGTGTATTAAATTGCATTATCTATCGCTGCCTCCAGCGTATGCCAGGGCATGGTAGCACATTTTACCCGTGCAGGCATATTGGAGACATTGGAAAGTGCAGCAGCCTCATCGAGCTTTTCTAATTCTTCCTCGGTGAGAGGGGAGTGACGAATCATGCGAAGAAAAAGCTGACATAACTCTTTGGCTTCCTGAGGCGTTTTCCCTCGCACCAGATCAATCATAATGGAAACAGAAGCCTGGGAGATGGCGCAGCCAACACCGGTAAAGGAAGCATCAGCTATAATTCCATCTTTAAGTTTTATAAATAGCGTGATTTCATCCCCGCAGCTGGGGTTTCTGCCGGGCATTTCCAGACTGGCATCCTCCAGAGCATGCTTGTTATGGTGGGATAAATTATGATCTTTGATTGCTTGGGAGTATAATTCATTCAGATTCAAGACCAAGGACTCCTTTCACTGTTTTCAGGGCTTTTACGAGGCGGTCGATGTCCTCTTCGGTGTTATAGAAGTACAAGCTCATCCGGCAAGTGGCGTTGACGCCCATATGAGCCATCAGGGGCTGAGCGCAGTGATGACCGGCTCGAACAGCAACACCGTGAGAAGCAAGAATCGTGGCCGTATCGTGTGGGTGTACACCTATAACATTAAAGGAAAGAATTCCGGTTCTGCCTTTTGCGCTTTTTTTGCCATATAGTTCAATTTCAGGAAGAGCGGACAGCTTTTCGAAAGCATACGTCATAAGACGGTGCTCTATTTTTTCTATCGTTGGCATACCGATAGTCTCCAGATAGTCTATGGCAGCACCCAGACCAATGACACCTTCTGCATTTTGGGTTCCGGCTTCAAACTTCCAGGGAGAATCCAGATAACGTACGCTATGCTGGGTAACCTCTTCCACAATACCGCCTCCGATACGAAGGGGTTCCATAGCGCGCAGGTATTCCTTTTTGCCGTAGAGGACACCGATTCCTGCTGGAGCCAACATCTTATGACCGGAAAATGCCATAAAATCCACATTAAGTTCTTTGACATTTACCGGCATATGGGGAATGCTTTGAGCGGCATCTAACAGGACAACGGCACCCTGTTGATGTGCCAAATCGGTAATTTCACGAATTGGATTTACAAGACCAAGGACATTGGAGACCTGGGTGATTGCCACGATTTTTGTTTGAGGAGTAAGCTTTTTGGCTGCCTCTTCCAAGGAAATGCATCCATTATGATCCGGTATCAAATAGTTCAGCTTTGCTTTTTTACGCTGGGCAAGCCGCTGCCAGGGCAACAGGTTACTGTGGTGTTCCAAAAGGGAAATAAGAATCTCGTCTCCCGGTTCAAGGATCTGCTCACCGTAGCTTAGTGCCACCAGATTGATGGAATCTGTGGTACCGGAGGTAAAGACAATCTCTTCCGATTCCTCTGATCCGATAAAGGCAGCAACCTTTGCGCGAACCTGTTCAAATGCTTCCGTTACCTTGACACTGATGGAATAAGTTCCCCGATGAGGATTCGAATTATAGGTTTGGTAATACGCACTAACCGCAGAGATAACCTGATTGGGCTTTTGGGTAGTGGCGGCATTATCAAGGTAGGCAATAGTAAGAGCCTCCTCATCCTTTTGCAAAAGCAGAGGAAAGTCCTGCTTATAGTCAGCGGTTATGATGCTTTTCGAAAGGGCGCTGCTTTTTGGTTGAATCGTATTCTCTATCATGCCAATACCTCCCGAATTCGTTCGTTCACGGTAGCCTTAAGTTTATCGGATAAGAGCTGATCAAGAATCGGGGTGAAGGAAGCTTCCACAAGAAGCCGCTTGGCTTCTTTTTCAGACAGTCCTCTGCTCATTAGGTAAAATAGCTTTGAAGCACTTAGTTTTCCGCTGGAGGTAGCATGGGAGCCCTCCACATTATCTTCACCGCAGAGCAGCAGAGGTACGGAAAGATTGACTGCGCGGTCGCTTAAGGCAAGAACTGTTTCTTCCTCACTGCCCTTTGCACCAGAGGCACCGCGGATAAAATCAAGATTACTTTTTAAGGTTTTTTTAGAACTTCCTGCAAGGGCACCTCTTACAAGGATTTTTCCATCGGAGGCCTTACCCCGCAGTTCCATTCGGTAATTAAGGTCCAGCTTTCGTTCCTTATCACCAAGGTAGAGGGAATGCAGTTCGCTGCGGCTCTCTGTACCGGAAAGAACAATATTACAGCCAGCACTAACCTGACCGCCTCCCAATTCGAAGAAGAGCAGGTCGCCCTGTCCGTCTGCATCAATATGAACTGCATTGTTGTCGATATGGGTATCGTATTCGCCAAGCATTTGGGCTTTGATTAGACGTACGTTGGAATCTTTCTCTGCCTGCACACAGGCAAAGCCATTATGAAAATAAGTTCCCTTCCCTTCGCTGCGGTAGCTGACAATAATATCCGCGCAGCTGCCAGCCTCTGCTTTGATGTGGAGAAAATCGATCAGCACCGGAGATGTGTCATTCAGCACAAACTCCAATAGGATCGGCTCTGCAACCTTTCTTCCTGCTGGAATGGTCAAGGTAAGCCCATAGTTTTTATTCTTAAGTACAAATTCATACATGCGTTTCACATCCTCGGGTACATTCCCGATGGAGGGCAGATTTACCTGATGCTCAAGCTTTACTTCGGTTTCATCAGCGGACAAAACTCCGCCCTGATAAGGAACGTCCAGCTCTGTCTCTACCTCCAGCTCGGAGGAGTTCATGTGAAGCCAACGCCATGTGGGTATTTGCAATTCATTCAGCTTTGTAAATTTCATGTTGTCACCTCCTTGGTTAACCTATGGTACCTTCCAGCTCCAAGCCAATCAGCCGATTCATCTCAACGGCATATTCCAGCGGAAGCTCTTTTGTCAACGGTTCAACAAAGCCCCGTACAATCAGCGCTTTTGCTTCTCCCTCACTCAAGCCCCGGCTCATCAAATAGAAGATGGAACCTTCACTAATCCGCCCGATTTTGGCCTCATGACCGATATCGACCTCATCATTTCGTATATCCATACTTGGGATTGTATCGGAACGGGAAAGATTATCAAGCATCAGAGCTTCACAAATCACACTTGATTTGGAATGCTTCGCTTCGGGAAGAACTTTGACCGAAGTACGTGTAGTGGTGTTACCGCCTGCCTTGGAGATGGACTTGGAAGTCATGGTAGAGGAGGTATTGGGTGCCGCATGAATTACCTTCGTACCAGTATCTAAAAACTGTCCCTTGCTGGCAAAGCTTACACCGTGATACTCACTTCTGGCATGTTCACCCTTTAAAATACTGCTGGGATAAAGCATCGTGATGTGAGAACCAAACGTACCGGATACCCATTCAATGGCACCATTTTTTTCAACAGTAGCACGCTTGGAGTTTAAGTTTAACATATTCTTTGACCAATTTTCGATGGTGGAGTACCGAAGGGTTGCACCTTCCCCCACATAGAGCTCAACACCGCCTGCGTGAAGATTTAAAACATTATATTTCGGTGCAGAGCAGCCTTCGATAAAGTGGAGCTTGGAGCCCTTTTCACATATAATCAGCGTATGCTCAAATTGCCCTGCTCCCGGAGCATTCAAACGGAAGTAAGATTGCAGGGGCATATCCACCTCTACCCCTTCCGGAATATAGACAAAGGAGCCGCCTGACCATACCGCTCCATGGAGAGCCATAAACTTGTGTTCATTAGGAGGAAGCAATTTCATAAAATGTCTCTTTACAATATCCTCATAGTCCCTAAGCGCAGTCTGCATATCGGTATATACAACACCCAGTTCCTTCATTTGCTCCTTCATGTTGTGATAGACCACTTCGGAATCGTATTGAGCACCCACACCTGCAAGTGCTTCCTGTTCTGCTTTGGGAATTCCCAATCGGTTAAAGGTGGCACTGATATCATCGGGAAGCTTGCGCCAATCATCAGTCATCTGGGTCTCGGGACGAACATAAGTAACGATTTGATTCATATCAAGCTCATGAAGTGATGGTCCCCAGGCGGGCATCTCTATTTTTTGAAAGAGTTCAAAACTCTGCAAACGTAGCTGGAGCATCCAATCCGGTTCCTTTTGCCGGGCAGATATCTCACGTACAATATTCTCTGTTAAGCCGGGAGATACCTGATCACTGGTATGGGAGGTATCACGGATGTCATAAATACCTCGTTCAATTTCTTCAAGCATTGTTTTCTTTCGTTCCATGGTCACCTCGTTTCTGCCTGAACAAAGCGGGCAAAGCCATTCGTATTAATCTCATCAATCAAATCCCGGCTTCCAGTGGTAACAAATTCACCCTGGGAGAGGATGTGCACATAGTCCACAGGAAGATCTTCCAGCAGGCGGGGGCTGTGAGAGATGATTAATAACGCATTATCTTCATTCTTATAGTTTAAAATACCTTTGGTAACCACGCGGACAGCATCTACATCAAGGCCGGAATCCGTCTCATCTAAGATTGCCAGCTTCGGTTGGAGCGTAAGAAGCTGCAGGATTTCACTTTTCTTTTTTTCGCCGCCGGAAAAACCCACATTTAAATATCGATTGGCATAGGTGCCGTCAAGCTGAAGGGTATGAAGCGCCTCCTTGATTTGATTCCTAAGCTGGGTAAACTTGACTGGCATATCCTGCCTGGCAACCTGCGCTGTCTTAATAAAATCAGCTACAGTAATACCGTCAATTTCCTCGGGCGTTTGAAAAGCCATAAAAATCCCTTTTTTTGCCCGTACATCAGTTCCTAAGTCTGTAATGTTATCTCCGTCAAATTCTATTTGACCTCCGGTTACCTGATAAACCGGGTTGCCCATAATAGTATTGGCAAGGGTGGATTTACCCGAACCGTTTGGCCCCATGATCACATGAACCTCACCCTTATTAATTCTTAAGTCCACACCCCTGAGAATCTCTTCCCCGGTTTCAAGAGTGGCGTGTAAGTTTTGCACATTCAACAGTGTTTGATTCATCCTGGTTCTCCTCCTTATCTGTTTTGTCTTCTTGTTCTTGTTTACAGGTACACTGAAATTCACAGAAGGGGACGCATTGCTTCAAGTGTTCCATAAAACGAAATACGGCGTCTGCTTCATTGCGGTTAAGGGTGGCAATGAAGTCACATAGGCTTTGATTTGCTTGTTGGTGAAGCCGATGATGCTCCTGGATTGCCTTTTGCCCCAGCGCTGTTAATTGGAAATATTTTTCCTTCTTATTGTCCTCACGCTGTACGATCTGAAGCATTTCCTTTTGGCGAAGCTTCTCCACCATTTGGGTAATTGCACCCTTCGTTATTCCAAGACGCTCGGAAAGTGCGCTGACATTTTCGCCAGGAAATCTGGCGATGGTGTCCAAAAACATAATCTCAGCGTGATAGAGTAAATCTCCGCTGCCATAGTCCTTCGGTTTTTTTCTTTCGTCTTCCAGAAGACGAATAATTCCAAATATTTGTTCTGTCACTTTGCAATTCATTAATGGGGCCGCCTTTTTTATATAGTTTGATTATGATTTGTGTATTTGGTAATACATGTTGGATTATTGTTTAGTAGCTAAATCATTTTGATTGTAACTCTGGGGTTTTGGAATGTCAATATGGTTTATGTTATTTTTTGAGAAATTTGGGATGGGGTGAGAGGTGGGGGGTGGTGTTTTGATTGGGATGTAATTGTTTTGAATCTATAGGGGTGTATTGTGATACTTCGCGGTGTTATGAGCGGATGGGGGGATTCCTTCGGTGACTCGTAATAGTTGTGGTAACCGGGACTATACAGAAGGAATTTTCAGATTATACTCCAGCATCTCTATACCATCTCTATATTAATGAGAAATATGGATATTATTACAAATGTATGGAAGTAATTGTTGAAAATGGAAAAGAATTGTCATATAATTATTTATAAGAGAAGAGCGTTAAAAAACATCGTATTATGGGTCATTAACGGTTTGTTTACTCTCTACAATCACTCATTACCAGATCCAAAAATATATTCATTATTAGAGTAATATAATACCGTTAGTACTGTTAGGATTTAGGAATTTATAACAACAACTATATTTCATTAATTAGAAGAAAAAAGAAATGATATTGAAGATAATTTTATAGGAAATAAATTGTAAAGATTTGGTTTATAGAGAGCGGAAGTAATGAATTATAATACAATATAGGAGTAAATAATACCAATGGAAAAAATACTAAGCGGTATATCACTAATCACTATCATGGGAATTATTTATAATTTAATAAAACTGTTTTTTTCGAGAAAAACAGATATTATTTTTTTCACAGATCAAAAAAAAATAATATTTAGTATAATAAATTATTTTGTTATGTACGCTTTCACTAACATTATATTTTTTATATCTCCATTTTTATTTTTTGAGATATATACATTAAATGAAACTAACATGTTTAAGGTTGGAAATATTTTATTTGCTTTAATAACTATTATTCTTATTGTAAATATATTTGGTTCATTCAAGCTAAAAAAGCTAAGGATATTGTATAAATTCTTTTATAATGACGTTATATATACAATAAATTAGAAAAGTTCTAAGTCAGGGGCTCAAAATCAGGAGCTTGATAAGAACTTCAAGCCCCTGATTTAGTACTTTTCTTTTGAACCAAGTCACGCATGCGGACCACCTATGTAGATTT
>JAEWMZ010000416.1 GCA_023392995.1 Bacillota bacterium | reverse complement strand
AGGTTCGAGCCCTATAGGTCCCATTTGTGCCGGCGTGGCGGAACTGGCAGACGCACAGGACTTAAAATCCTGCGGGACTAATCTCCCGTACCGGTTCGATTCCGGTCGCCGGCATTATTCTATAAATAATATAGAATAATGCTTTTTCTTTTCAAGTGATATGTGTGCTTAGCTCAGCTGGATAGAGCGTCTGGCTACGGACCAGAAGGTCGGGGGTTCGAATCCTCTAGCACACAGTTTGAATGCATTAGATGCGGATACGTATTTAATGCATTTTTTATGTATTTTTTTACTTTATAGTATTATGTATTTACGTATCTATAGCGTTGTGATACAATAGCCCAAAGGAGGCTGACAGCAGCATATGGATAAAGACAAGTTTCTTGATGGTTTAAGACAAGCATTAATTGGCGAAGTAAGTCCTAAGGTAATAGAGGATAATATCCGATATTATGACCAATATATAAGTTCCAGACCTTCTGAAGAGGAAAGGCTTCTACAGGAATTAGGAAATCCCAGATTGATAGCAAAAACAATAATAGAAGCAGAAAAAGCTACAAGGGAAAAGAAACGCTTTACTGGATTCCAAGGATCTTACGGCTATCAATCAGAAATGGAAGAGGATGATTATAAGCAACAAGAAAATGACAATTACAAACAAGCAAAAATAGATACAAATTTAACAATTTGGCACAAGATCTTATTGATTCTCATCATTATAGTATTTCTTTTCGTTCTATTCTTTGTAGGAAGAATAATGATTGGATTTTTAGCAGCCTTTGCTGTACCCATAATCCTTGTATTATTGGTGTTCTCAATGTTTAAAAAACGTAATTAATATAGAAGCTAATAGCTTCTATAATAGTGAAAAGACCGCAAGGGGGAGCCATGCGGTCTTTTCGATGAGGGGAGTATAAATAATTAATAAGGGGTTATATATGCAACGAGTTTCCTCGTGCACTCATTAATTATAATATAAATGCTATTATTATGCAATAAATATATTTGAGAGAGTTTAGTAAATTTATTTATGTAAGTGTTTGGTGCTAGTTTATATTAAATTGTAATTAAATATAAATGTTGATGAATGCATATTAAAAATAAAAATAGTAGATAATAAGGCTTGTAATAAAAAATATCTCATTTATAGGAGGCCATTTATGACAAGTAATAATAATTCTCAGAATAATAGCAGCAATTCCCACACATCAAATGTAAGAAATACAACAAGTAAAGACAACACAAGTAACTCCAGCAGAAATGCAAACACAAGCAACTATACAACAGGTACTAGCAGCCGTAATTCATCTGGTATGAGATGTGAAGATTCTTCTTCCAGAGATTCTTCTAGAAATTCATCCTCTCGTAATGATGCATCCAGAGACTCTTCCAAGGATTCATCCAAGAATACCTCTAGTAACAGATTCAGAGATATGCAGGACGAAGGAAATTATTAATTATCTAATTTAAGAAAAGACTGATGTAAATATTGCATCAGTCTTCTTTTTATACCAATTTATAAGAATATATAAGAAAAAAATTTCTATTCTGCTATAGCAAATGTCACTATTTACGAATATGATATATTGGATTATATTTGACTTACAGGTGGTGACAGTTAAGAATGCCATTTGAGACGATTCGTACAAATGATATTTTTAAGTATATGGGTAATGAAAATGTTATGATTATAGATTTGCGTGATAGGGAAGACTATAAGAAAGGTCACATTCCAACTGCAGTAAATATACCTTATGAGGATCTGGAAGATAAAAAAAATAACTTGAACCGCAGTAATATATTGATCTTTTATTGTGACCGTGGAAATATAAGCTTAATGGCTGCTAGAGATTTAATGAAAGATGGTTATAACATGAAGAGCCTATACGGCGGATTGCGCGCCTACCGGGGTAAATTAGAGCGCACGAGGTAGAAAAGTTCATTGACTAGATAACAAAAGAGATTTAAAATATCATGTACAGACATTCCGTAGGTAATACTTAGGAAAAGAAGAATAATGAGAAATACATGGAGGTATTAATGAACCGATTTGAATATGTCTCACCCTGTCACTTTGGCCTGGAGGCGGTTCTTAAAAGAGAACTTGTGGATATTGGATGTGAAATAATAAAGGTGGAAGATGGAAAGATCAGCTACACAGGAGACGAAAATACCTGTGCCAGAGCTAATATGTTTTTAAGAACAACGGAACGTGTTCTTCTAAAGGTAGGTTCCTTTAAAGCGGAGACCTTTGATGAATTGTTCGAAAAAACGAAAGCGCTTCCCTGGGAGGAATACCTTCCAAAAGATGCAAAATTCTGGGTTGCAAAAGCGAATTCAGTTAATAGTAAATTATTTAGTCCGTCTGACATTCAGTCTATTATGAAAAAGGCAATAGTAGAGCGAATGAAGATGAAATATAAATTAGAATGGTTTGAAGAAAGTGGAGCCTCCTATCCTCTACGTGTCACAATTATGAAGGATGAAGTAACGGTATCAATTGATACGTCAGGCGAATCCCTTCATAAGAGAGGGTATCGGAGGCTTACCAGTAAAGCTCCGATCACGGAGACACTTGCAGCTGCATTAATTATGCTAACGCCCTGGAATAAGGATCGATTACTTGTGGATCCATTTTGTGGAAGTGGAACCATACCCATTGAAGCAGCAATGATTGGGGCAAAAATAGCACCTGGAATGCAACGCAACTTTCTGGCAGAAACCTGGAAAGGCATGTTTCCAGAGAATATATGGTCACAGGCGAGAGAAGAGGCAAATGATATCTGCAAGAAAGATATTGAAATGACCATATCAGGGTTTGACTTGGATGGGGATATTGTAAAGGCGGCGAGACAGAATGCCAGATGGGCCGGAGTAGAGCAGTATATTCACTTCCAGCAGAAGCCACTAAGTGAATTAAGCAGCAGCAAAAAATACGGTTTTATTATTACAAATCCACCCTATGGTGAACGACTCGAGGAGAAGAAAGAGCTACCTCCCTTATATAAGGAAATGGGTAAGGTTTTTAATAGTCTAGATTCCTGGTCTTACTACATTATTACCTCCTATGAGGATGCCCAGAAATATATCGGAAGACAAGCGGATAAGAATAGAAAAATTTATAATGGTATGATGAAAACATATTTCTATCAATATCTGGGGCCAAAGCCTCCAAAGCAGAATATTACAATAGGGTAAAGCAGATTATTAACGTCAATATAGCTTAACAACACATTTCCAATGAAATGTAAAGCTAAATTTTAATAGATATTGAAAAACGGGATTATGCGTACAAACTGAAGTATTATTTACTAAAATGATTGAAACGGAAATTCTGATTATAAATACAGCGTTAATGGAATTTTAGAGCAAAAATAAAATTTTCAGATTACTTTACTTTCCAGCATAATGCATTACCAGTAATATTATGGCAACAACATAAGAAAAGAAATAAAAAGAAAACATATTAAGAAAATAAAGAAATAAAAAGATGTTATGACTCTGCACGGTTATAGCATCTTTTTATGTTAATTGCAAAAGTCTTGATATTGCAAGATTATTATTTGTTTTTATTACAGATTACAGCAGAAAAGCATAGAGTAAATTACAGAGTATAAGGCAAAGTATATGGCAAAGTATATGGCAAAGTATAAGACAAAGTATATGGCAAAGATATTATAGCAGAAAATTACTGATGAGATTACACAAGATATTATAGAAGAAATTACAGAGAAATTACAGAGGATTACAACAGTAAATTTCAGCAGAAAACCTCCTGAAAAGAGTAAAGTGAGTAGCCTCTATAACCCTGAAAAGTTGTACATTTGTACTACAAAATAATTATTGTGAATGAAGAAATATTATTATATAATCAATGTTATAATAAGGATTTGTGTAGAAATATGTATAAAAAACATGGTAAATAGGAGGGATCTATGGATAGGGCACTTCTTAGAAAAGCAGCAATGCAAAGTGTAGCTCTAATGATTACAGTAGTTTTATTATCTTACTCTCTAAATAATTACCATACGATTGTAAAGGCGGCCAGTTTCTTCATGGGTTCCCAGGCAGTAAAGACGGATGCTGTCACGTCGAATCAATTAACGACAAGGGCAGGAAGCAAGACTAATGCTTTGTTGTTAAGCTCAGAAGCATATTCTTCGGATAAGAATACGAATATCCCTATTAACGATGTAATGAGCTTGAAGCAGCACATTAATTCATCTATATTAAGCAAGCTGGGAGAGGATTTTCTTGTAATAGAGAAACCTATGGGTCAGCAGCAAAACATAAATTTAACTGATTTCTATATAGAGCACAGTATACAGCTGGATATATCAAAGGTTTCTGACCCAAATGTAACAAGTTCCATGATATATAGAGTCAGAGGTAATGAGCTCTTTCGAAATGATCCTGCATACACAGAAGTCATTCGCTATGAAGTAAATGACGACACAGGAGAAAAGGAAAAAGTCATTATAAAGGACTATGGAGATGATTTATGCCATGGTATTACGGTATCGTCAGAGGAAGTAGATAATTCTAATTTATACGCAGTGCGGCTGTACATAGAGCTTAATACGGTTTATGCTTATTCAGTAGAAGAAGATACAAATTATTATTATATAAGTTTAAAAAAGCCATCCGAGGTGTATGATAAAATTATCGTAATCGATCCGGGGCATGGGGGAAAAGATGCCGGCGCCATTGCACTAAATAATAAAACCTATGAGAAGGATATTAACCTTGCTATTGCTATGGAATTAAAGACGCTTTTAGATCGGGATAATATCAAAGTATATTATACTAGAACCCAAAATGATACAGTATTTCTAAGACCTCGTTCCAGCTTGGCGAATGCAGTGGACTGTGATTACTTTATTAGTATTCATTGTAATTCGAACGGACTGAGTTATCCCAATGGTACAGAAGTTCTTTTTAAGGAAGCGGAGGTTAAAGCGGTATCCAATAAAGCACTGGCTGATCTTTTCTCGGTGGAATTATCAAAATCAATGTCACTAAAGAAAAAGGGGATTATCGAAAAGCAGCCGGAGGATATTTTTATTATGGATCAGTCTCAAGTTCCGATGATATTAATTGAGGTAGGATACCTTTCGAATGCGAATGATCTAAATTATCTGATGGAAAAAGAGAATCAAAAGGCGGTAGCCCAAGGGATATATAACGGAATTAAAAAAGCCTATGAAGAGCTGCCAACTAAGAAATAAAAGGATATACGAAAGATTATAATTAAGAAATATATCCGTGCATCTATTTAATTATTTCAATCTATGTTAATGTAATAATAGGAAAAGCAACCATGATAACAAAATAGCTGTAATTCAGACAGCTTATAGGAATGATAAATAAAGAATGATTTATGATTGGACAGAAGTGTAAAGACAAATTCAAAGGCACCAAAGTACGCAGCCTAAGAATTTCTATGCTTCACACTTGGAAGAACGCAAATGCAGCGTTCTTCGCCCTATGTTTGTGCTGCCTATGGCAGCATGTAGGGAAGTTTGAAATAAAATAACGATCAAACTATTCATTAAGGCCTATTCACAAAGAGAATATATTCGCTGCTGGAATAGGTCATCAAAAAGTGAAAGGCACGGGAGTGTATATGAAGAAGATTATATTTGCAACCTCAAACGAAGGAAAGATGAAGGAGATTAGGGAGATTCTGAAGGATTTAGAGATAGAGCTTCTATCTCTAAAGGATGCGGGTCTTGATCTGGAGATTGAGGAAAATGGTACAACCTTTGAAGATAATGCTATTATTAAAGCGAAGTATGTTATGGAGCTGACCGGTGAGATGGTATTAGCAGATGATTCAGGGCTGGAAGTTGACTATATGGATAAAGCACCAGGGGTATATTCGGCAAGATTTCTTGGAGAAAGTACTTCGTATGATATCAAGAATCAGTATATTATCGATCAATTAGCTACTGCCAAAGAGGAAGAGCGCAGCGCGAGATTTGTATGTGTCATTGCATTTGCAGTACCGGGTTCCGGAATTGTGACACGCAGAGCGGATATTGAAGGTGTCATCGGGAAAGAGATTGTGGGAGAAAATGGGTTTGGATATGACCCAATCTTCTTTTTGCCGGAGTATCAGTGTACCACAGCGCAATTGTCCTCTGAACAAAAAAACACCATCAGCCACCGGGGAAAAGCGTTGGAAGCGATGAAAGAAGAAATCAAAAAAAATTTGTAATTTCAAATTTATTAAGGCTTTGCGGGGGTAAGAATGAAAGTTTTAATCGTAAGTGATACCCATGGAAGAAACTACAATTTTCTGAAAACATTAGAGAAAGTTAGTCCCATTGATATGTTAATTCATCTTGGAGATTATGATGGCGGAGAGGACTATATTATGTCAGTAACGCCTTGTAGGACAGAAATGGTTTCTGGAAACAATGATTTTTTTAATGGATTACCAAAAGAAAAGTTGATCTGTATTGGGAAATATACAATCATGCTTACTCACGGCCATCGCTATGGGGTTTACTATACAACCCAAGATATTAAACAGGAAGCAGCAAAACGTAATGCAAATATTGTTATGTTTGGACATACTCATGTACCAATGATTGACTTAAATGATGAGGTATGGGCGATTAATCCTGGCAGCTTGGCCTTACCCAGACAAAGTAATCATATACCTTCCTTTATCATAATGGATATAGATGCCCAGGGAGACGCACACTTCACCTTGAATTACTACCAGGAGGCAGAAGAGTGGAGACAAAAGAGTGAAGAAATATAAGTTGAATTAATTGTGTAAAAATTATAAGAAAAACACACAATATTGCGAATTATTGAAAAAGCATAAAAAGTTTAAAAAAGTTGTTGACATATGCTTCATGCTATTATATAATAATTCTTGCGTCACGGCGGAACGAAAACAAGCCTTGCATATACGGAATGAGTACCTAGCAGGTTTATGGCGATTTTTGTCGCTGTACAGTTAGTAAAGGTAGAAAATTGTAATCGCTAAGACTTAATAAGTGCATGATGACATCGGGGTGTAGCGCAGCTTGGCTAGCGCGCTTGATTTGGGATCAAGAGGTCGCAGGTTCGAATCCTGTCACCCCGACTAGGTAATCAATTCTAATTGAGCTGGTTAGCCTGAATAAAATAATATATACTTACACAACATAACTAAATAGGAAATGTATGCGGGTGTAGTTCAATGGTAGAACACTAGCCTTCCAAGCTAGATACGTGGGTTCGATTCCCATCACCCGCTTGATATTTGAAATTTCAAATATCGCACCATAATGTGCTAGTAGCTCAGTTGGATAGAGCAATGGCCTTCTAAGCCATGTGTCGGGGGTTCGAATCCCTTCTGGCACATTTTTCAACTAATAATTTTGGAAAATGCTTATGGTGGGTATAGCGCAGTTGGTTAGCGCGCCAGATTGTGGCTCTGGAGGCCAAGGGTTCGAATCCCTTTATCCACCCTATATTGTCTTCAACTGAAAAGTCTGAAAAGACTTTTTCGTTTTAAATAAGACATGATAATGCAAGACGATTTATCTTTATTGGGCTATCGCCAAGCGGTAAGGCACAGGACTTTGACTCCTGCATTACGGTGGTTCGAATCCACCTAGCCCAGTTTTCACAATCCTTTGTGAAAATGTTAAGGGCAAAAATTAAACTGTAATAGCAGTAACTGGGTTCTCCCAGATTGAAGTTTTAGTTATTATGGGATATTAGCTCAGTCGGTAGAGCACATGACTTTTAATCATGGTGTCCCGGGTTCGAATCCCGGATGTCTCATTGAGTTCCAAAATTAATATTATGCGGATGTGGCGGAATTGGCAGACGCGCCAGATTTAGGTTCTGGTTCGAGAGAGTGGGGGTTCAAGTCCCTTCATCCGCAGTAAACAAAAAAACGTCGTTCTTAGGAACGACGTTTTTTTTCTTGAAAGTATGTTATAATTGATCCAGTCACATTATATAAATGGGGGGAAGAACCTAATGAAGGAATATCATGTAGAGCTTAATAGTAAGCAATATAGCGAGTTAGAAAGGATACTAAGATTTAATCAGGAACTATCAAGAAAATTAGCGGAGAATGAAGAGATTAATGGGTACGAATTATTTGAGGCGATTGTATTTGAGTTGGCAAGCTTATGGAAGGATGGTATTGGGATTGAGCAGTACGGAATACCAGTACTTAAGGCCATAACAGCGGAAATTTATCCAAGGGATGAGAAATACTTCGTAAGACAGATAGGTCGTAAATTTTATTGTGATAATAACTTTAACATAAAATTTAGTTTAAAATTTTAATGCTAGAAACTAGGAGCTATATTGTATTTATATGGTGTCTATATGGTACTAGCAACAGGAAAAATGATAGATCAGACAGATACAGCTTCTTCTGGTGAAATTAACATATCATCAATAACAGACAAGAGGAATCCGTAATTTTTAGAATTTCTTTTTTCATAGTAAGAATTGCTGGATTAATGGAATAATGTAACAGATGTATTGATTCGTATTTGGAAATATGAGATAATACAAGTTATGTTAGCAGCAAATTTTAATCATATCTTAAAGTACAAGTTATAGTTTTATAGTATAATAGTAAAAGGCTGAATTTAATTACGAAAAAATATGATAGTAGGTAACTGCCAAACGCATTAACTGAAGATATTATATACACGGCAGATACTGTTTCGAAGCGGAAGCTAAGCCCGAAGAAAGTGTTGGAGCGAAGAAATAGTAACTACAGCGTATATAATTACAAAAACTATATTGTTTCGCAATTGCCTAAAACATGATAGAACTGACAGGAGAATTGGGGATCGATATGAATGCGTTAAAGAAAATGAGCCCTGGGCGTTATATTGCATTGGGGTTTGCGGCAGTCGTATTACTGGGTGCTATGATCCTGTATCTTCCGGTGTCGCATAAGAACGGAATTGACGTGGCTTTTATGGATGCATTATTTA
Organism: Bacillota bacterium; assembly: GCA_023392995.1. GTDB lineage: Bacteria > Bacillota > Clostridia > Lachnospirales > Lachnospiraceae > Mobilitalea. The sequence goes on along the minus strand of JAEWMZ010000416.1, from coordinate 5,929 downwards.
CATCTACCAGTGCTGTTTGTGTAACCGGTTTAACAGTGGTTGATACTTATGATACTTACAATGTATTTGGACAGACGGTGATAGCTCTTTTAGTTCAGGTTGGAGGACTTGGAGTCACCTCGATCGGTGTCGCCTTTATGTTGCTGGCAAGAAGAAAAGTGGACTATAAGGACAGGGTTCTTGTAAAGGAAACGTTAAATTTTGACTCCATGCAGGGTATTGTAAGACTGCTTCGTTCCATTTTGCTAATGACCTTTTGCTTTGAGATTGTTGGTGCAATCCTAAGCTTTCTTGTGTTTTCGCAGGATTATCCATTTCTGCGGGCAGTTGGAATCAGTATATTTCATTCCATTGCAGCTTTTAATAACGCTGGATTTGATAACTTAGGTGGATTTAAGAATCTTTTGGATTACCGAGATAATATATTGTTAAACCTAACCACTAGCGGTCTTATTATCTTTGGAGGGCTGGGATTTGTAGTTATTAAGGAAATTTTACATAAGAGGTCCTTTAAAAAACTAAGTTTACATGCTAAAGTAGTTGTTGTAATGACGACGGGACTCATTGTGTCAGGGACGATACTGTTAAAGCTGACACAAAAGCTTAGCTGGCTGGGAGCTTTCTTTTTTAGTGCATCAGCAGGAACGGCTGGTTTTTCTACTTATCCGGTTGACCGCTTTACTAATGCGAGTCTTTTTATTATAATAATATTAATGTACATTGGTTCTTCACCAGGATCTACAGGCGGTGGTATTAAGACAACGACGGTATTTGTATTATTTAAAAGTGCATATGCTGCTTCGGTGAATAAGCATTGCACGGCATTTAAAAGAAAGATTCCGACAGAGGTGCAATCAAAGGCTTTTCTCTTAGCGTTTCTGTCAATCGCTTTAATATGTGTTAATACCTTGTTAGTTAGTATCATAGAGCCTCAATTAACCTTTATGCAGGCGCTGTTTGAGGTTGTTTCAGCTTTTGGTACGGTTGGTTTATCCATTGGTATTACGTCCGAGCTCAAACCAATCAGTGAATTTATTATCATTATTACCATGTACATTGGACGTGTAGGTCCGCTGACGATTGCTTCTTTGTGGTCGGATAAACCAAAGTCTAGCCTGAGTTACTCAGAGGAGGCGTTAACAATAGGATAAATATCTCATACAAGCTACAGTTGATGAAATTATATAATGAATAGGATAGGAAGGATACAATTCATTAATTTTAAGAAGAAAGCATATTTTTATATTATATTATAATATAAAGGATAGAACCCAGATAATAGACTTACGATATAATTGATATGTGAAATTGATAGAACGGACAATAGAATAGAGGTTAACAATGAACGAATTAAAGAAAATGAGCCCTGGACGTTTTATTGCCCTGGGTTTTGCAGCTGTAATTTTACTGGGAGCATTCATATTATATCTTCCTATTTCACATAAGGCAGGAGTAGATGTAGCTTTTATGGATGCATTATTTACTTCCACCAGTGCTGTATGTGTAACAGGGTTGATTGCAATTGATGTCTATGATACATTTAATCCATTTGGGCAAACGGTGGTAGCGTTATTAATACAAGTCGGAGGACTCGGTGTTACTTCAGTTGGTGTAGGATTCATGCTATTAGCAAGAATGAAAGTAGATTATAAGGACAGGCTTCTTGTAAAGGAAGCGTTGAATCTGGATTCTATGAGAGGGATTGTCAGACTGATCCGCTCCATCCTGCTTATGACCCTGTTTTTTGAAGGTATCGGGGCGATATTAAGCTTTCTGGTATTTTCACAGGATTATTCCTTGCCCCGGGCTATTGGTACCAGCTTGTTTCACTCAGTAGCTTCCTTTAATAATGCAGGATTTGATAATTTAGGTGGTTTTAAGAATCTTTTGGATTATAAAGAGAATGTATTACTAAATCTAACCACCTGCGGATTGATTATATTTGGAGGATTGGGATTTGTAGTTATCAAGGAGCTTATTTACAAAAGATCTTTTAAAAAATTAAGTCTTCATGCAAAAGTTGTTATTTTAATGACCGTTGGCTTGCTTGCGGTTGGTACAATACTTTTAAAGGTAACCGAGGATATCAGCTGGCTGGGGGCATTCTTCTTCAGCACCTCTGCCAGAACAGCCGGATTTTCCACTTATCCGGTAGGTAATTTTTCAAATGCGGGTTTATTTATTATTATAATATTAATGTATATCGGGGCTTCTCCAGGTTCAACCGGGGGTGGTATTAAGACAACAACAACCTTTACGCTCTTTAAAAGTGCCTATGCAATCTCTACCCATAAACATTGCAGTGCATTTAAAAGGAAAATTCCAACAGAGCTGCAGACAAAAGCATTTATTTTGGCTTTTTTAGCTATGACGTTGATCTGCATGAATACCCTGCTCATAAGTATCATTGAACCTCAATACTCCTTCATGCAGGTATTATTTGAGGTGGTGTCCGCATTTGGCACAGTAGGTTTATCAACTGGTATTACACCTGATTTAAAGCCGATCAGTGAATTCATTATCATTTTAACCATGTATATTGGACGATTGGGTCCTTTAACAATTGTTTCCCTATGGTCTTCGAGACCTCTTTCTAGCTTAAGATATTCAGAGGAAGCAATTACGATAGGTTAAATATTTAGGATAGGTCATTGGCTTGAGTAATAGAAAGGTGCGGAGGAACACTATGATTAAACAGAAGTCAGTTATTGAATTTGGGATTATTGGTTTGGGACGTTTTGGACGTGCCCTGACGAAGACGTTATCGGAGCTTGGAAAGGATATCATTGCTGTTGATACTTTAGAGAGCAGAGTAAAACTTGCCAAAGCCTATACAGATAATGCGCTGCTGATTAGCGACTATGAAAAGGAAACCCTGGAGGATTTGGGAATACAAAACTGTGCTACGGTTATTGTATGCATCGGGGATAGCATTGATGTTGGAGTCTTAAGTACGCTAAATGTATTAAGTATGGAGATACCTCGTGTTATTGCAAGGGCAATGAGTGCAGAACAAGGCATGATTCTTGAAAAGATTGGGGCACAGGTAATCTATCCGGAGAACGATATGGCGATCCGCTTAGCAAAAAAGCTGGCTAATTCCAGTATCATGGAGACAATTGAGCTGCGTGGGGGCATTGAAATCACGGAACTGAAGCTAACGCCGAAATTTGAGAATATGTCAGTAGCAGAAGCAAATCTTCGTCAAAAATTTAATATTAATATCATAGCACTGGAACAAAAAGGTGAGACAACGACCGAGATTTCACCGGATTATAAATTCCAGGAAGGAGATAATATTGTAGTGATCGGTCAAAAAAATAATATAAAGAAGTTAGAGGAATATTTGACAAAATATTAAAGTAATATTCTCTCTGCATCCGATTAATGGAGGAAAGAAATATGGTAGACCCAGACCCTGATACGAATCACATATTCGGTCAGATCATAGTTTTATTAATACTAACACTTACAAATGCATTTTTTTCATGTGCTGAGATGGCAATGGTTTCGTCTAATAAGACGAAGATCAGGAGATATGCGGAAGAAGGTAATAAAAATGCAAAATTGGTACAAAAATTTTTAGAGGAACCAACGAAGTTCCTTTCTACGATACAGGTTGCAATTACTTTGGCCGGATTCTTCTCAAGTGCCTCTGCAGCCTCAGGACTATCCGCTCCGCTGAAGGTATGGCTGACCAATCATAGTATTCCGTATGGTGATCAGATATCACTGATATCAATTACGTTAATCTTGTCTTATGTCACCTTAGTGCTTGGAGAACTCGTTCCAAAAAAAATTGCTATGCAAAAGCCGGAAGCCATCAGTATGTTCTGTGTGAGACCAATTAAAGCTGTTTCAAAGGTTGCATCACCATTTATTAAATTATTGACCTTATCGACTAATATAGTCACTATGCCTTTTGGCATAAAGGAAGGAAATACGGAAGAAATATTATCCAGAGAAGAACTCATTTCACTGGTGAATGAAGGTCAGGCCCAAGGCGTATTAAACCGCAAGGAAAAGGAAATGATCAACTCCATTATGGAATTTGATGAGAAGATGGCAAAAGAAATTATGACACCTCGTATTAACGTGTTTGCCATAGACTTGACGGCGCCAAGGGAAGAGTATATTGAAGAATTGATGATGACGAAGTACACAAGAATTCCAGTGTATGAAGAGGATATTGATAATATTATCGGTATGCTGTATATAAAGGACTTCTTAAAGGCAGCAGTAAAGTATGGCAATCAAAATGTTGATATTCGTGCAATTATGAAGAAGCCCTATTTGGTGCCGGAAAGTAAGATTATCAAAGATCTTTTCCGGGAGCTTCAGCAGTCCAAGAAACAGATTGCAATCTTGATTGATGAGTATGGTGGCTTTGCAGGTATTGTTACTATGGAAGATCTGGTGGAAGAGGTAATGGGTGATATAGAGGATGAATATGATCCTATTTATACCAAAATCAAGAAAATAGATGAAACAACCTATATTATTGATGGGTTAACAAATATTGATGAATTGAATAATAAATTAGATCTGGATTTATTTTCGGATAATTATGATACAGTCTCAGGTTATCTCATTGACCATTTGGGCGCAATTCCCTTGGAGAATGAGGATAGAACCATTGAAATTGGTCACTTGGTCTTTAAGATTGAGAGTGTTAAGCATAAGAGGATTGATAAGGTAAAGCTATATATCGGTAAGAAGGAAGAGGAATAGATGCTTCTTTCAAGATAGGGGATAACAGATGAATTATAAAGCAAAATATGAATTTGGTGTTATAGGACTTGGGCGCTTCGGACATTCGCTTGCAGTTAGTTTGGCTGAAGCTAAAAGAGAGATCCTGGTACTGGACAGCAGTGAGAATAAAATCAAACAAATCAGACATCTAACAGAAAATGCCTTAGTTGTAAATGAACTAACAAAGGAGGCATTGATGGAGGCGGGTATCCAATATTGTAAGAATGTAATTGTATGCATCGGAGAGAAAATAGATGTCAGTATATTAACCACCTTAAACGTAATTAGTATGGGTGTGGATCGAGTCATAGCAAAGGCCATTAGCCCGGAGCAGGGAAAAATATTAGAAAAACTTGGCGCTGAGGTTGTTTATCCGGAGAGGGATATGGCACTTCGCTTGGCGAATCGTCTCCTTTCTTCCAGAGTGATGGACTATATTTCATTAAGCGATGATATTACCATCACGGAGCTTAAGCTTACAGATAAGTTAGCTGGGCAAACAGTTCTTCAAGCAAGTTTAAGAAAAAAATTCAATTTAAATATTATAGCTTTGCAGCGTAAGGAAGGTACAACTACAGAAATTACGCCGGAAATGGTACTGAAGGAAAATGATGTTTTGGTTGTCATTGGGAAGAAAGACCATATAAAAAAGTTTGAAAATTTCTTGGTAAAATAAGAAAACACAGCTTAATATTACTCAAAAAGCCACTGTAAAGCTCTAATAGGAGCTGAAACAGTGGCTTTTCGTCAGAGAAGGGCTTTTTGTGTATAAATATGCGATATTTAGGCATACGAATGTTTGTTACCTGATAACATACTGTTGAATAAACTGAATTGAGAAGATAGCATTTATGAATCCTTTTACTTCAAGGAGGTAGTATGTTAAGGAATAGCCAGAATGATTACGCAGGAATCCCCTATGATAATATACAATGGTTTGATGTTGTCGGCCAACCTTTTGGCTCGGCTATAAACTTTAATGCGTTTATATTTGGAGATGCAAATAATATCGTAGATACAAAAGGTGCTATGGCAGTAGGCGGAGATTTTGTTAGTTCCCGAGGTCTTAGTCTTGCTTACGGAACAGATGGAAAATTAAACGGTACGGGATACAGCCCTGATCTAGTTCGGTTTTTAGTAGGAAGAGATGTATCCATGCAGGGACCGCTTGTGGTCA
>JAEWMZ010000368.1 GCA_023392995.1 Bacillota bacterium | reverse complement strand
AGCTCTTCCATTTTTTCAATAGCCATATCTGCTTTTGTCTGATAATTGTCGGATAAATCCTCCATGAATTTATAGAATTCAATCCCTGTTGTTATTTCTTTAAATAATCCATGTTCAGAATAATAGGACATAGCTCGGTCAATGGCAACGGAATGGCCGGAGGAATTGAAATTCATCTGGAGCTTGGATTTCATTTCATCTATGATTTCCTTCAGTCTCTTCTTATCCTTCAGCTTTGTCTGATGGATCATCTCTTCAATCAGGCGGAAGCCCTCTGTTAATTTATCATACAGCATCTTTGAGCTGAATTCAAACACGGGATAGTATTTACTTGAGCTGTCTTTTACAGAAAAGCTTCTGACATTGGTAGAAATACCTCCTGTGTGAATATTAACCTCATTGGACAAGTCCAGATAGGTATGATTATTGGTATCCACATAGCCAAGCATCAAGGAAAGCAGGGATGAGTAAGGCAGCAGTTCCTTGGGAATTTGCCTGATATCAAATAACAGGCGGACATATGCTATTTTATTGGTATGAACATTATGATGAATTACCTTAACCCCTTCTACATTACGAACCTCGTTATACAGGGGCTCTACCTTTTTCCCGATATCTTCACGGGTTAATAACGGAATTTTTTCAAGCTCTTCTTTGGTGGAAGGTAATTCCTGAAATTGCTTTAAAGCCTTAGTTTCATTTATAATATTCTGAATTTCTTCTTTCGATAAAGAGGCTTTGTAGGCTTTTAGCCTTTTCTTTAACTCTTCCTCTTTCTGCGTATTTAATCCTGGCTTGGGCTGAAGCACCACTACAGAACTATGGGTGTTATTCAGCAAATGCTCCCTTATTACATTCTCATAATATCCGGTTCCTATTTTCTCCTTTAAAAAGGCATAACCGGCAGAATCCTTCAGATGCAGGAAGGTTTTTGTGTCATCATGGAGCCAGCTGCTCATCGTACGCAGACCATAGAGCAAGCCCTTTGGAAATTGCCCAAAATCTGCTTCCCGGTATTTAAATTCATAGAAGTTGATAGCCGCTCTTAAAGATTTCTCTTCCAAGCCTTTCTGAACTACATCCTCTAATATCTTTCGTATGGTTCCTATAAACTGATCCTTCTTTGTTTCCTCTGAATTTTTAGCAATAATCGTGAAGGAGGGCTGAAGAATCTCATCCTCAAATCCTCCAAGAATATCTCTTCCAAGCTCCGCGTCTAACAACGCCTGCTTGATTGGAGCGCCCGGTGCCTGCAGCAGCACATAATCGAGTACTTGAAATACTAAGCCTAATTCCTTATCCAGGGAATTCCCAACAACTGTATTATAGCTTAGGTAAGTGTTGTCTTTCAGCTCTTCCCCTTCGCTTAAGGAGTAGTAATCCCTTACCTCACGTAAGGAATCAAAGGATTTTTGCAGCTTTACTGCCGAATCCACCTCCAAATGATCATATTGATTCAAGTATTCCTGATCCAGCCAGGTTAAGCGCTCTTCAAAATCCATGTCTCCATACAGATAAATATAGCTGTTGGACGGGTGATAATAGGTTTTATGAAATTCAATAAACTCTTCATAGGATAATTCCGGTATAAAAGTCGGATCACCACCGGACTCCACCCCATAGGTCGTATCGGGAAACAATGAGTTTTGTATCAACCGGTATAGCTGTGATTCCGGAGAAGAAAAGGCTCCCTTCATCTCATTGTACACAACACCATTAATGGTTAAATCAGATGCCTCGTTGTCAAGCTCATAATGCCAGCCTTCCTGCAAAAATATTTCTTTTCTTTGATAGATATTGGGATAAAGCACTGCATCCATATATACGTGCATCAGATTTTTAAAATCCTGATCATTCATACTAGCCACCGGATAAACGGTTTTATCCGGATAGGTCATGGCATTAAGAAAGGTATTTAAAGAACCCTTGGCAAGCTCCACAAAAGGATCCTTGGCAGGAAAGTTCCTGGAGCCGCAAAGAACGGAATGCTCAATAATATGAGCTACACCAGTACTATTTACCGGCGGTGTGCGAAATCCGATGGAAAACACCTTGTTTTTGTCGTCATTTGCAATGAGCGCTACTCTAGCACCCGTTTTTTTATGAACTAATACTTTACCTATTGCATTAAGATCCTCAAGCTTCTCTTCAAATAGAAACTCATATGAGGAAGGAATTTCACATTTCATGTAGTTAACCTCCGTTGAATTGTTATCATTTTCATGATTTTGTTACATAATCTTTGTTATCAGAAGCTGCTGTTTCGTTTCTGTATAACAGGCGCTATATTTGCGCAGTACAACTTAAACTACAGGAGCAGCTTTCTTCCTGACCTTCATATAAGTCAAGAAAGCCTCGCCTTAAATTGGCATAAAAGGGACTTTTTCGCCTTGTCCTGCGATTACAGGAGATGCTTTTTCTCCTGTAATTAAAATATTTATTTTATAATAATAAGTATCGCTATTTTTTGTATGTGCTTATTCATAATAACATAATTTTCTTTATTTGTCATTTCATACGTCAGGATAATTTCCAGGGACAAAATATTCACAAAATCGAAACTAATTCCGTTAAAATATTACAAAAAATAACAAAAGCATTTGACATTTTTTTGGATTTATGTTAAATTTATACTATCATTACTAGATACGGTAATGCAATTCAAATTACGTTTTGGGAGGCTTATTATGAAGACAGGAACAGTAAAATGGTTTAATGCAAAAAAAGGCTTTGGTTTTATCTCTGACGAAGAAGGAAATGATGTATTTGTACATTTCTCCGCACTTCAGATGGATGGCTTCAAGGTTCTTGAAGAAGGAGAAAAAGTATCATTTGAAGTAGTGAAGGGTGATAAGGGACCTCAGGCTGCAAATGTAGTTAGATTATAATCACAAGCAAACAAAAGTAATTTTTATATATATGTGGTAAAAGGGAGTCGTTACCATATTTAAAAGTTATCTGTAGGGAACGGGGTTATAATTAAACAAAAAAAATCAGGAGTTGAAATCGATTCGTCAATTTCAACTCCTTTTTCATTGGATTTCATTAGGTAATTGCGAAACTCAGGAACCTGCACTAATGCACTCCCCCATAACCACTAGTCCTCGCGAACACCTATATCGATTTGAGTCAGTTGAGCATAACCTCCCCTACAGAAAGGTGGGGCACACAGTTCCCCTAATGCACTGTTTGACGGACATTTGATATAATTTGTGTGCTGAAAGCGAACACTTTTTGTACGATTACAGCACACAAATCATATCGGATGTCTGTCAACCTGTGTGTGAGGGAACTGTGTGCTCCGCCTTTCTGTTTCGTCAACCTTTAATCAACTGACTCAAATCCCCACATCCTAATGTTTAAAATGTCTCATACCGGTAAACACCATGGCGATTCCATACTCATTGCACTTCTTAATAGAATCCTCATCTCTGCCTGCTCCGCCGGGTTGAATAATTGCAGTAATTCCGGCTTGGTGAGCAGCCTCCACACAGTCATCAAATGGGAAGAATGCATCGGATGCAAGTACAGCACCCTTTGGAGCAGCTTCACCAATTAATTCCCTTGCATGCTCAATGGATTGCTTCGTTGCCCAGATGCGATTCACCTGTCCGGGTCCGATCCCGATGGACTGCTTATCCTTTGCAAGGGCAATTCCATTGGACTTAACAAACTTCACTACTTTCCAGGCGAACAGTAAATCCTCCATTTCTTTGGCAGATGGAGCACGGTCAGTCACTACCTTCAGCTCTTCTTCCACGAAAAGCTTGCTGTCAATGCTCTGAACAATCAGACCTCCATTCACCTTCTTTAAATCATAGGTACTTTCATCCTGAGGAACCTCGATATTCTTAAGCTCCAAAAGCCTTATATTCTTCTTAATGGTCAGCAGCTCCAGTGCTTCCTCTGAATAGGAGGGCGCAACCACGACCTCCAGGAAGATATCCTTCATCTCCTGTGCCATTGCACGGTCTATTTCCCGATTGGCCACTACGATTCCGCCAAAGATTGAGGTCTTATCTGCTTCGAAGGCTTTTTTCCAGGCGCCATAGATATCCTCTGCACTGCCGACACCACAAGGATTTCCATGCTTACAGCCAACCACCGTAGGGTCAGTGAATTCCTTTAACAACTCCAATGCTCCGTTCGTATCGTTGATATTATTAAAGGATAATTCCTTGCCATGCAATTGAACGGCATCTGTAATGGAGCCTACTTTCTTTCCAACCTCACGATAAAAGGCCGCAGCCTGATGGGGATTCTCTCCATAACGCATGTCCTGAACCTTTTCAAAGGTCATCGTCAGTGTCTCCGGTAAGGATTTATCCTGTCTTTCTTTCTTCAAATAATCCGCAATCAAGGTATCGTAGGATGAAGTATGCTCAAATACCTTCTGCATGAGATAGAACTTGGTATCCAGCGAAACCTCTTTTTTCTCCTTTAACTGCGTTAATACCTGACCGTAATCTCTTGGATCTACCACTACAGCAACATCCTGATAATTTTTTGCAGCAGAACGCAGCATGGTCGGTCCGCCAATATCAATATTCTCAACTGCTTCGTGTCTTTGAACATTATCCTTTAAAATTGTTGCCTTGAAAGGATATAAGTTTACCACTACCAGATCAATAGTATCTATATTTAAGTCTGCCAGCTGCTTCATATGCTCCGGATTACTTCTCATCGCAAGCAGCCCTGCGTGTACTGCGGGGTGCAATGTCTTAACACGTCCGTCTAAACATTCCGGAAATCCGGTCAGCTCCGATATTTCAATCGCCGGAACTCCCTCTTCCTTTAATTTACCGTAAGTTCCTCCCGTAGAGATGATCTCAATACCTAACGCTGCTAGTTCCCTGGCAAAATCAACTATTCCTGTTTTATCCGATACGCTGATCAATGCTCGCATGATGCGTCTCCTTTTCTGACCTATATTTTTCGTTACTGTTTACATTCTATATTTAGAATATTACATCAAGGAAATATTTATTTCAATTTATAAATACTTATCTATCTTATTGTTAATTCTAATATATATTGATTGTTAATATATCGAATTCCATCCTCTTCATGACTTCCGGCAAACGAAAGAGTTAACTTCTGCAAAGAAATTTAAGTGTTTCATTTATCTGTTTCAGCAAGAATTCCTTTCGCAGATTTAAATAATTTTATTTTTTGAGAGGATAAATTAATTTATTAAAGTGATTCGAACCATATATTCATAATTTACTGATTCCTGTCTTTGCGGTGTTTAATATATCATCTTAATATTGCATTCACCTTCAAATTATACTATAATTCGTTTGGAACTTTATTCGTATCAATGGTTAAGATACTCACTGCTTATTCCAGGAGGATTCTATGAGGCATTTCAAATTTACAGACATATTGATTGGTATTATATTTACACTATTATTTATTTCTGCAGCTGTTGTTATTACAATTAACTTTAGACCGCTGTATTATATGGATATCAATGCTCTGAATATAGAAGCAGCCTCTGGCATGGAAAAAGCAGAAATCATTAAAAATTATGATGCTTTGATTGATTACTGCTCTCCCTTCTTTACCGGAGACTTAAGCTTCCCCACCCTGGAGGCATCCGCAAGCGGATTGCAGCATTTTGCTGAGGTAAAAAATATATTTACCAGCTTCTACTATATAGGCGCACTAACATTCATTATTGGGGTTATCATCATCATAAGAAAAGCGAAAAACAGGGATTACTATTATCTTCTGGTTTCTGCCATTACAGCGATTGTTCTGCCTGTGCTACTCGGTATCTATATTGCAATTGATTTTGACCGGGCATTTCTGTTATTTCATAAGCTATGTTTCAAAAATGATTACTGGCTCTTTGATCCTGCAACAGATCCTGTCATACTCATATTACCAGAAGGCTTCTTTATGCATTGTGCAATTCTCATCATATCCATCGTTTTACTACTTTGCACTGCATTTATAGGATTTTTCTTCTGGAAGAAGAGTCAAGTCAGCATTAGAAACCGCAAAAGCAAAGGATTAAAATTCTAATCAACTAATTGTCCCAATATTAATATTCCGCCATCCGCGGGAGGAATGGAGTAAGCATGAGAAAGACGAAAATCATATGTACACTGGGGCCGTCAGCCAATGACGAACCTGTAATCAGAGAATTGATTAATGCCGGTATGGATGTTGCCCGCTTCAACTTTTCACATGGAGATCATGAGGAACACCTGAGCCGTTTAAGAATTATTGAAAAATTAAGAAAAGAATTGGATAAACCAATTGCTACTTTACTGGATACAAAGGGTCCTGAAATTCGTATCGGTACCTTTAAGGATAATAAAAAAATTCACCTTTCAGAGGGTCAGACCTTTACATTGACTTCCAGAGAAGTAGAGGGTGATGAGAATATCGTATCCATCTCCTATCCAAACCTAATTTTTGATGTGGAAGCTGGTACGAGAATATTGATTGATGATGGTCTGATCGAAATGATCGTTGAGGAGGTTACCTCCACAGACATCATTTGTGCTGTTAAAAACAGCGGTATCATCTCTAACAGAAAAGGTGTTAATGTTCCTGGTGTACACCTATCCATGCCATATATCAGTGATAAGGACAGGTCAGATATTATCTTTGGTATTGAGCAGAAATATGATTTTATCGCGGCTTCCTTTGTCAGAACAGCAGAAGATGTTAAGGACATCAGAAAAATTCTAAATAAATACCATTCCCAGACCAATATCATTGCAAAGATTGAAAACTATCAGGGTGTTGCTAACATCGATGAAATAATTGAAGCTGCAGATGGTATCATGATTGCCCGTGGCGACATGGGTGTTGAAATTCCTTTTGAGGAAGTACCTGTTCTTCAAAAGATGATTATCAAGAAGGTATATAATGCAGGTAAACAGGTTATCACTGCTACTCAGATGCTGGATTCCATGATGAAGAATCCACGTCCTACCAGAGCCGAGAGTACTGACGTTGCCAATGCTATTTATGACGGAACCAGCGCAATTATGCTCTCCGGCGAAACTGCCAATGGCGATTATCCGGTGGAATCTGTTAAAACGATGGTTAGAATAGCAATGCGTGCTGAGGAAGATATTGATTATAAAAAGAGATTCCGCTTAACAGAAGCTACCGCAGATCCTACTGTAACCGATGCAGTATCCCGTGCAGCAGTAACGGTTGCTCATGATTTAAATGCAAAAATGATTATAACAGTAACCACCTCCGGCATTACTGCTCGTATGATCTCCCGTTATCGTCCTGAATGCCAGATTCTTGGATGCTCCACGAATCCGATTGTCTGCCGTCAGATGAACCTTTCTTGGGGTGTAACTCCACTATTAATCAAACTGGAGCATGACACCTTCGAGTTATTCGAACATGCTATTCAGGCTGTAGAGGATGCCGGTTATCTCGAAGATGGAGAACTTGCAATTCTTACAGCAGGCGTTCCGCTCGGCATGTCCGGTACAACGAACTTAATTAAAGTTCAGGTTGCAGGCAGCAAATATTAATTCCAAATACAGAGAATCATCCACCTGATTCTTTTGTTATAAATTACAAGTACAAGGGTGCACTGTTAACAGCTGCACCCTTATTGTTGCTTAAGTCTTTCAAATGAAAGCATTCCCCATAAATAAGTGGTAATCTTATGCGAAATACTGTATAATTACTTAAAAGCTAGTCTAATAATTTTCGTACATCTTGCAAATTGATGAATGATTAATAATCACAGAGTAGGTAGTTGGAAACTCGTTAACTGAAGATTTTGCATACACAACAGATACAATACTATTTCGCAATTACCTTTCATTACAGAGAAATAAGGGGGAATATTTTATGAGCAGAAAGCTATTCACCGAGTGGGCTATGGATATAGCAGAAGACAGCAAAATTAGAAGCACCTGTCTCTCCAGACAAGTTGGTGCCGTAATAATTAAGGATAAACAAATAATCGCAACCGGCTATAACGGCGCTCCCGCAGGAACTATTCACTGCACTGATATTGGCTACTGTGAAAGAAAAAAAAGAGGCATTCCCTCTGGACAGGGTCTGGAGCTTTGCAGAGCCGGTCATGCCGAAGCCAATGCGATTAATCAATGTGCAAAGCATGGTACTAGCTGCAACGGGGCAACGCTTTATGTTACTACGCAGCCCTGTGTATTTTGCTGCATCCATTTGATCCAGGCAGGAATTAAGAAAGTTGTTTTTAAGGGTGAATACCCTACCGGACTTGGACTTCAGCTGATTCAAGAGGCGGGGATCGAATACCTGAAATATGAGGACGCTTTAGAGATGGATCAAAAGGAAAACGAAATTAAACACGAAAAAGAGCAGCAGAGAGTTCGAGAATTTTTAGCTGCTCCAAAATCATATTAATTTGTCCTATTAGCTGACATTCAATCAAACACCAAACAGGAAATCCCTTTCTTTGGTCTTTTCCAGAAGTATAATTCAACTGAGGGGAACGAATACTATCAACAAATTCATCGAAATCGGAGATTTTTATCAACATTTTTTGATTATGCAGAAAGGATATCAACCTATGTTACCAACAAAAAGATCAAATAAGTGGTTTGTTGTTTGTATATTTTATATATTGCTTGTCCTGGCATCCTTTGTTATTAACCGTATTCTGGTGCAAACCCCATCCTTATCCTATGAGATGGCTCGTTTGTTTCTTATTTCGATTATTGTAGCGATTCCCCCCTGCCTTGCCGGATACTTTGGACAGCAATTATTCTTTTATATTTATTCCTTTTTTACCTTAATCGGTATTGGTTATATGACCTATATTATCTATGCTAATTTATCTCCCGGTTGGGAGGACTTAACCAGTATTATCTCCTTTATAACAATTGTACTGATGGGTCTTATTCTAGCTTTTGTAGCTCAGCTTCTTTATTTTATCTTTAATAAAAATAAAGGTTCAAGGTAACATTACAGTGAAAGGCTTCCTCAATTCTCTTGCCATACACGGATCCGCTGCACTTGATATGCATTGTTGAAAATGCAGCCCGTCGGGTATAACTTGCCTCAATGCACGGCTTTTATAAATATTTCCATCAGTAACCGAATGATATCGCGGCTCTGTCAGACTGTTTGGGGCATATCATATCCGAGGGCTGTATATTTACGGCTCTCCATTTACTACCTCCATAACATCTTCCTTAAAAGCTTCCCATTGATCCTCATGCTCTACGAAATACAGAGGGCATTTCTTGCCGCTCACATCATAATGTCTTATGATATCTTCCTTCTCCAAATTAAATTCCATACATAAACCTGCTACCAGATTGACCAAAGCATTGTAGGTACTTTTATTAAATTTACCGGTTGCATCCGGGTGACAGCACTCAATCGATATTGTATCATCGTTCCTGTCATTAGAAGCATAGGATTGCTCCGTTAAAGGTAAGCACTGAATAATTTCCCCTTCTAAGCCTACGACGAAGTGACTGCTTGCATAGGTTTTATGTGTTTCGGCCAAACCATTAAAGTAATTCCGGTTATTTTCCGCGGAAGTTCCCGGGTTGGCAGTGTAATGAACCACAATGGACTTCACCTGCTTTAAGTTGGTTTGCGGTCTGGAATATGGATTTGGCGTCAGATATTCCAGCTGAATGGTTGATCCACCGGGTAAGGTTCTCACAAAGGTCTCTGTTTCCGGGGCATTTCTATTCTGCTGATCCTTCAACAGCTCAATTGCAATCACCCCTGTATATGCAAAAAAAATCATAATAACGGAAATACACAAGATTATTAATGCATATTTCTTTCTTCTGCGTCTTTTGCGCCATTTTTCTTTCGATAATATTTTAGCCATTTCCCCACCTATTCTTATATTTGTTTTCGCTATGCCTATAGTTTATCCAAATATCCTTCATTGTATTTCTCTTATCACAAAATGTCAAATTTTAATATATAAACGAAAAAGGGGCAGAAAAATCTTCAAAAAAAGAATTTTCTCTGCCCTTTTATTTTTTTATCTAATACAATGATTTCTTCTTACAATGATTTCTTCTCAGGTTTTGTAAAGCCGAAACCTTCTGTTTTATTATTCTTCTACACTGTAGTTCGGAGCTTCCTTTGTTATGTGAATGTCATGAGGATGACTCTCTTTTAAGGAGGCAGCGGAAATCTTCATAAACTTCCCAGTATCCTGAAGCATCTTAACATCTTTTGCTCCGCAATAACCCATACCGGATCTGAGACCACCAATTAACTGGAATACGGTATCTTCCACAGTGCCTTTATAAGCTACGCGTCCTTCCACACCTTCTGGAACAAGTTTTTTAGCATCACTTTGGAAATAACGGTCTTTACTTCCCTGCTCCATTGCTGCAATGGAACCCATTCCACGGTATACCTTATACTTTCTGCCCTGGAACAGTTCAAAGGTTCCTGGACTTTCATCACAACCAGCAAAGATACTGCCCATCATGCAGACATTAGCACCTGCTGCTATCGCTTTTGTAATATCTCCAGAATATTTAATACCACCATCACCAATGATTGGTATCCCATGTTCTTTTGCAACTGCATAAGAATCCATAATCGCAGAAATCTGCGGAACACCGATACCGGCTACAACTCTTGTCGTACAGATGGAACCTGGTCCGATACCAACCTTAACTGCATTAACGCCTGCTTTTATTAAATCAAGAGTCGCTTCTCCCGTTGCAACATTACCTGCAATAATCTGAACCTGTGGATATGCATCACGAACCATTCTCACCGTCTTTAATACATTGGCAGAATGTCCATGAGCGGTGTCTATTACAATCGCATCTACCTTAGCCTTAACCAGTGCATCAACACGCTCCATGATATTGTTTGTAATACCTACGGCTGCTGCACACAACAGACGGCCTTGGGAATCCTTTGCCGAGAGCGGATATTTGATCTGCTTTTCTATATCCTTGATTGTAATCAGACCCTTTAGATTTCCATCCCCATCTACCAGCGGAAGCTTTTCTTTTCTGGCAGAAGCCAGGATTTTCTTAGCCTCATCTAAGGTGATACCCTCTCTTGCTGTAACTAAGCCCTCTGAAGTCATGGATTCTTTTATTTTTTTAGAAAAGTCGGTCTCGAATTTAAGATCACGATTTGTAATGATACCCACCAGCTTTTTACCGTCTGCTACAATAGGTACACCTGAAATTCTATACTTTGCCATTAATTCATTGGCATCCTCTAAGGTATGTTCCGGAGATAGATAAAATGGATCGGTTATAACACCATTCTCTGAACGTTTTACTTTGTCTACCTCTTCTGCCTGTGCCTCAATCGACATATTTTTATGAATAACACCGATACCTCCCTGTCTTGCCATAGCGATCGCCATACGGTTTTCTGTTACCGTATCCATCCCAGCGCTCATCAAAGGGATATTCAGTTTAATTGTTTTTGTTAAGTAGGTTGACAGGTCAACTTGATTTGGTATTACCTCAGAAAAGGCAGGTACTAAAAGTACATCATCAAATGTAATTCCATCACCGATAATTTGTCCCATTTTGCTAATCTCCTCACTTTCTTATCATAATAATTAGTATAAACAAATATTTAGCCTATTCCTTGTCAAAAAGACTGTGAAATAGGCTTCGCTTTTTGATAGATTTTTAAAAGTATAACGAATTAAAGCCATATTGTCAACCATGAAAAATAAAGAATATAATTCCTGATTGTGGTATTTTTTATCCCAAAAGGCTTTCTCTTTCCATTGGAACGCCATACCTTTACCCATTTAATAAAAAAGAAGATGCCTGGAATACTCTTTTTCGTACTCCATAGCATCTACTTATGCTCTCTAATATTGATTTAATTTTCTGGGGCTTTTTTGCTTGATCATAGCAAGCATCTTCTCACTGGGTTCAAATGCAATTCTATATTTCTTTTCCTTTTGATTTGCAATAATGATATATGGCTTCACATTCTTATCACCGGAGGAAAAATCCTTTTTCTCTAGCTGGGTGTTATTGTTATAACCATCCAGGGCATGGGAGCCTTCCGGCGCGATAATTTCTGCCTGCTCCAGGTCAATCCGAAGAATTGTTTTGCGTTTGGAACCACCCGTAATCCGATCAAAATCAATTTGGCCGTCTACAAATACATATTCATATTCCAAATTTAACTTTGGAAACAAAAAAACCATTGCTGCGATTAAAATAACTCCAATGATAGAAAAATAACTGCCAAGCATCAATAACAATACACCTACAATGATCGCAAATACCATTAATCCACGCAACATCATAGACTTTGAATCACTTTTTCTTTTTACCCCAGCCTCTGCATATAGCTGATTACCACTCATTTAATACCTCCTACCAATACTTTTATTAAACTTCAACTGTCCAGCTGTGCGTATCCTTTAAGCTGCCCAATTGAATTCCTGTAATTGTGTCATACAGTCTCTGGCTGATTGGTCCAATTCCGCCATCCTGAACCTGCATAATATTATCTTCCCAACGCAACTGTCCTACCGGTGAAATTACGGCAGCCGTACCAGAACCCCATACTTCCTCCAGCGTACCATTTTGCGCTGCCTCATATATTTCATCAATTGATATCTTTCTTTCTTCCGTTGGCAGTCCCCATTCTCTGCAAAGGACTAGCACAGAATCTCTGGTAACACCAGGCAGAATACTTCCATTTAACTCAGGGGTAATAACCTTACCATTGATCTTAAAGAAGATATTCATAGCCCCGACTTCTTCCACATACTTTCTGTGTACTCCGTCAATCCAGAGCACCTGAGAATACCCCTCATCATGAGCCTTCATCTGAGACTTTAAGGAAGCCACGTAGTTTGCACCTGTTTTCGCTTCACCGATACCGCCCTTTACAGCTCTTACATACTCATCCTCAATCCATATCTTAACCGGATTCAAGCCCTCTGGATAATATGCCCCAACCGGTGACAGGATGACAATGAATAAGTAACGTTCGGATGGTCTTACTCCCAGGAATGGATCTGTTGCGATAACAAAAGGTCGAATATAAAGAGAGGTTCCAGGTTTTGTAGGAATCCAGGCTTCATCTGTCTTTACCACAGCCTTAATTGCTTGAAGGAAGTCCTCTTCCGGAATTTCAGGAATACAAATTCTGCGGTTTGTTTTATTCGCTCTTTCAATATTTTTATTCGGACGGAACAATAAGACTTTTCCTTCCTCTGTCTTATATGCTTTCAATCCCTCGAACATTTCTTGTCCATAATGGAATACCATAGCGGAAGGCTCAAGATTAAGCGGCTGATAGGGTATCACTCGTGGATCATACCATCCTTTTCCGACTTCGTAATTCATAAGGAACATGTGATCCGTAAAAATAGTTCCAAATTTCAAAGGATTATCAGCTCCCGGTAATACCTTTGGGTTTTTCGTCATTTCAATTTTAATATCAAGCATCTTATCATCCTTCCTTTTTTGAATCTGTGATCTAGATTCCATTACTTTACCATTTTTATATACCCTTAATAGTAGCCTTTCAAGACATTTTTTTCAAGTATTTTTTTCTCTTATTCTGCTGCTTTCACATACATTTCACCTTTTTTGTTAAAATGTACCATGAATCAGACCTCACTATTTTTTTCTTTCATACCGACAGAAGGTATAGGCCAGATCATAATAAGTATGCTCATCGCTTTCCTCCGCTAATCTCCACTCTTCCATTTGATCCAGGTTTGGAAAATAAGTATCTGCATGATAGCTGTAATCAATTTTGGTAATATGAGCAATATTGCAATAGGGCAGGAACTGTCGGTATACACTGTCTCCTCCAATTACATAGATATCATCGTCTCTGTACTTTTTCGTAATTTCCAAAACTTCTTCCACACTATGTACTACAATAGCATCCTTCACCTTGAATTCCGGATCTCTGGTTATTACGATATTCACTCTATTCTTTAGGGGTTGTCCTCCTGGAAAAGTCTCCAGAGTTTTTCTTCCCATAATTACCACTTTACCTGTGGTTTCATCACGAAAAAAACGCATGTCGGCTGGAATGCTTACCAAAAGCTTATTTTGATATCCAATTGCCCAGTTTTTATCTACTGCAACGATACACTGCATTGAATTGTTCATCCTTTCGAATTGAATTTATTTGTACGCTAGCTTAGGCCGTAAGATGAGCCTATCCTCGCTAGACCGCTACTGGGATCGGTGCTACTTTAGGACCGTGCTGGTAGTCTCGCAGTTCGAAATCATCTACGGTGAACTGATAGAAATCTTTGATATCCGGGTTCATCCAGAAGATTGGCGCATCGTAAGTGGGGCGCTCGATGAGTTCCTGAATAATTGGAATGTGACGGTCGTAGATATGGGCATCCGCAATGACATGTACTAATTCCCCGACTTCAAAGTCACAGACTTGTGCCAACATATGAAGCAGGACAGCGTATTGGCATACATTCCAGCTATTTGCTGTCAGAATGTCATTGGAACGCTGGTTTAAGATTCCATTGAGGGTTAGTTTTTCACTTCCCTTTTTCTTCGTGACATTAAAGGTCATGCTGTAGGCACAGGGATATAGCTTCATCTCCTGCAAATCCTGGTGAACATAGATATTAGTCATGATTCTACGGCTATAGGGATTGTTTTTCAGGTCATAGATTACCCGGTCTACCTGATCCATTTCACCTTCCTTGTACTTATGTTTTACTCCCAGCTGATATCCGTAAGCCTTTCCAATGGAACCGTTCTCATCTGCCCAGGCATCCCAAATGTGGCTGTTAAGATCATGAATATTGCTGGACTTCTTCTGCCATATCCAAAGCAGCTCATCGATACAGCTCTTAAAGGCTGTTTTTCGCAGGGTAGAAGCGGGGAATTCCTTTGATAAATCATATCGATTTACAACACCGAATTTTTTAATGGTATAAGCAAGAGAGCCATCCTCCCACTTTGGACGTACTTTTTCTCCCTCGGTACTGACACCGTTTTCCAATATGTCTTTGCACATCTCTATAAATATGTTATCCGCCTGGCTCATCTTTATCCTCCATCGTATTTATTTTATCATTCATTGCACAACACTAGGACTTGCCTGTTTTTCAAGCCACTAATCCATTTTAACTCAGGCCAGGTCTCAAAGCAAGAAAAAAAGTATTCGTATCAAACGGGCATACTTTGGGGAATATACCTGCCTGATACGAATACCATATGTCAGTTATCTTGTCAGCATCTTAATTTCCTAATACAAGGATCAGGAATTCATACATACCATCTGCTCATCCACAAAATTCTTAATATTGGACGCATTGACGTATTTCTTTGCTTTTCCGGCTCTAATTTCCACCAGGGTTGGAGCCTGCATAATACCGTATTCTCTCGCCAGCTCTGGATTCTCCTCGGCGTCGACGACGGCGTGGCTCGTTCCCTTTAAATACTCTTTGGCCATATAGCAATTGGGGCAGGTCTTTGTTGTGAACAGATATAAGCCGTCCAGCATCGGAGCCTCTGTTTCCTGCTCCACCGGTGAAGACTCTCTGGCAAAAGCATCACTGACCAACGCTCTGGACTGTTTCAGATTATATATTTTACGGTTTTTATACTCCTGTGCCTTGCCCTCGTTCCAGTTCTGAACCGGACGATAGTAGCCTGTAATGCGGCTGTATACCTCTGCCTTCTCACCGCAGTGAGGACAGTTAAACTGCTCTCCCTGTAGATATCCATGGGTTTTACATACAGAGTAGGTTGGGGACATGGTATAATAGGGCAATTTATAATTAGAAGCAATTGTCTTAACTAACTTTGCAGCTGATTCCCAATCAGGAAGCTTCTCACCTAGAAAGGCATGAAAAACGGTTCCTGAGGTATATAGCGTCTGAAGCTCGTCCTGAATATCAAGTGCTTCGAAAACATCCTCCGTATATCCTACCGGTAAATGAGAGCTATTCGTATAATAAGGCGTATCGCCTTCTTTGCCTGCTGTTTTAATCTCCGGCCAACGCCTTTTATCTGCTTTTGCCAAACGATAGGTCGTCGATTCCGCAGGCGTTGCCTCCAGATTGTAGAGATCTCCGTAGATCTCCTGATAATCGGACAGGCGTTCTCTCATATGATTTAATGTTTTAATCGTAAATTCCTTGGTTTCCTTATGGGTCATATCTTTACCAAGCCACTTTGCGTTCAGACCCACCTCATTCATACCAATTAAACCAATGGTTGAAAAATGACTTTCAAAGGATCCGAGGTAACGTTTTGTATAGGGATATAAACCTTCGTCTAAAAGCTTTGAGATAACCTTTCTCTTCACCTTTAGGGAACGGGCAGAGATGTCCATCATTCGATCGAGCCGGGCAAAGAAGTCCCTCTCATCTGCTGCCAGATATGCGATACGCGGCATATTAATGGTTACAACACCGACTGAGCCGGTACTTTCTCCTGAACCAAAGAAGCCGCCCGTTTTCTTTCGAAGTTCGCGAAGATCCAGTCGTAATCTGCAGCACATGGATCTTACATCACTTGGCTCCATGTCACTGTTAATATAGTTTGAAAAATACGGTGTTCCGTATTTTGCTGTCATTTCGAATAGCAAACGGTTATTCTCCGTATCAGACCAGTCAAAGTCACTGGTAATGGAGTAGGTTGGAATCGGATACTGAAAGCCTCGTCCATTGGCATCACCCTCGATCATAATCTCAATGAAGGCTTTATTCACCAGATCCATCTCCATTTTGCAATCCTTATACTTAAAGTCTGTCTCCTTACCACCTACAATACAAGGCAGCTCCGCCAAATCATTCGGAACCGTCCAATCCAAGGTGATGTTAGAAAACGGAGCCTGTGTCCCCCATCGGCTGGGTGTGTTCACACCGTACACAAAGGATTGAATACATTGCTTCACTTCACGGTAGGATAAATGATCAATTTTTACAAAAGGAGCTAAATAAGTATCAAAGGAGGAAAAGGCTTGCGCTCCTGCCCATTCATTTTGCATAATACCCAAAAAGTTAACCATCTGATTACATAGCGTAGATAAATGACTTGCCGGTGAGGAGGTGATTTTACCGGGAATACCACCCAGACCTTCTTTGATTAGCTGCTTTAAAGACCACCCTGCGCAATAACCTGTAAGCATTGCCAAATCGTGCAAATGAATATCCGCATTGCGGTGGGCACTGGCAATTTCCTCATCATATATTTCAGATAACCAGTAATTTGCTGTAATTGCTCCTGAATTGTGCAGAATCAATCCTCCTACAGAATAAGTGACTGTTGAGTTCTCCTTCACTCTCCAGTCTTCTTCATTCACGTAATTATTCACGATTTCTTTATAGTCCAAAATTGTG
Source organism: Bacillota bacterium (assembly GCA_023392995.1). Lineage (GTDB taxonomy): Bacteria > Bacillota > Clostridia > Lachnospirales > Lachnospiraceae > Mobilitalea. The sequence goes on along the minus strand of JAEWMZ010000368.1, from coordinate 19,407 downwards.
GACTTCATATTCCGAATCTTTTCTCTATTCTTGCGGTACAAGATGTATGCTTTCGCCACGTCGGTATATCCGGTTTGTTCCAGAACGATTTCAACACTATCCTGAATATCTTCAACATGAATTGTCTCATCTTTAATCTTATTCTGAAAATCGGAGGTTACCCGAAGTGCCAGAAGGCTGATGATCTCCTCTGTATAAAACTTCTCCGTGGCCTTGAAGGCTTTTGTAATTGCTTCACTGATTTTTTTCAGGTTAAATTCACCAACCTGACCGTCTCTTTTTACAACGTTAATCATATGTAACTAACTCCCTTCCCGCATCAAATTTAAGTATTTATTCTGTGATAAATCTCTGTTACATATACTACCAGAAACAGCAGATATAGTCAATAAAAAAATACTAGATATACGACGGTAAATTAGTACCGACACTATATCTAGTATGTCGAAATAGTAATATTGAACTATAGAATTTCTTGGATTTATGTCGATTATCGCGTTATTTCTTCCATATAATCCCTATTATAAAGCCGTAATCGATACCTAGAACCCTTATGGCAAGCCCTGTTTGATGCCCTTTACTTTTTATCGCAAATACAGTTAGGAAATCCTTTCATTTTTATCGTAAACAATATCCGATTTCCATTAATTTTTATTGTAATTTCTGTTCGGTATCCTTTCATTACTATTGCGAGTACCGCTCGATATTTTAATTTTCTACAACGAGTACTGTTTGATATCTTGAATCTCTACTGCAAGTACCATTCGATATCCTTGAATTTCTACCTCTAGCACCGTTTGATAATTAAATTTTTATGGCAGACTCTGTTTGATGTCCTTAAGTTCCTATAATAAGCTCTGATAAATATCCTTGGGAACATATGCTTTCACATAGATGCCCTCCTGTTGATATTCCTCTTCCAATAATTGACCATATTTTCTGACCGTTTGAATCTTGCCTGCATCCTGATAGGAAAATACTCTTTCCAAGAGTACCTTTCTCTCCTTTAATACTTTTTCGATCAGCTCCAGCAGTTTATCAACGTCCATTCCGGTCTTTGCCGATATCTTCACGGTATGATCCGCTTTAAAATCCTTAATTACCTTTTCTGCATTCGGACTATCCTGCTTGTTAAAGGCTGTGATGATCACCTTATCCTCAACTCCCAGCTGATGCAAGGTATCATAAACAATATGCATATGCCGATCCGCATCCGGATTACAGCTATCCACTACATGAAGGAGAATATCCGCATACTTTGCTTCCTCCAGCGTACTGCGGAAGGCCTCAATCAGATGATGGGGTAGTTTTCGAATAAACCCAACTGTGTCTGTCATTAATACCTGCTGTCCGCTGTCCAAGGTAAGATTTCTTGTCGTAGGATCCAGCGTAGCAAACAGCTTATCCTCCTCCAGCACTCCTGCATTAGTCAGATAATTCAACAGGGTTGACTTGCCTGCATTCGTATAACCCACAATGGCTACCACCGGAATCTTATTCTTACTGCGAAGACTCCTTGCCGTCTCACGGTTGGATTTGATATCCTCCAGTTCACGACGTAATTGTGTAATTCGCTCCTTGATTAAACGACGGTCAACCTCCAGCTTTTTCTCACCAGGTCCTCTGGTCCCTATACCGCCGCCCAAACGGGAAAGGGAATTACGCATTCCAATTAATCTGGTGGCACGATAGCGCAATTGGGCAAGCTCTACCTGAATCTTACCTTCTTTGGTAGAAGCTCTGTTTGCAAAAATATCAAGTATAATGACCGTACGGTCAAGAACCTTCATTTGTAAAGCTTCCTCCAGGTTCTTTAACTGCACCGGTGACAACTCATCATCACAAACAACTCCCGTTGCATTCATTTCCATTGCCAGTGCTCTTACTTCATCAATTTTTCCCTTTCCTATATAAGTACCAGGATGAATATTTTCTCTGTTTTGAATAATCTTGCCGACAGCTACGGCTCCGTCTGTCCGAATTAACTCCTCTAGCTCCTCCAGAGATTCCACTGTATCATCTCGTTCAAAAGAAGCAACACCAACCAATATAAAGCGTTCTTCCTGCTCATTCATATCATATAATTCTGCCATAATAACCTCCATGCTGCCCTCAGGCAACCATATATTCTGCAAAAACCTTCCGAAATATGCACTGCTTAAACTTTGATTACTCAAATTATTCTCATTTGGTGCCCTTCCTTATCCGGTCTAAGATACATCGGTTATTATACTATACGTAATATAAAATAACAACAGAACTGTTTCCATATCTAACCTTTTCTACGAATGAATAGTATCGAGATGATCCTACACTTCTATTCACCACATAACTCCGAAGGTGTGTCTTAAATTACTCGTACCAGGCTGAATACTACGCTTTCTCACAGATCAAAAGGCAAGCTAATCCAGCCTAAAGCTCATTGATGAATTAGCTTGCCCTCTTCTCTCTTCCTTCAATATTACAATTCATATAATCCAGATGAATCCCATTTGATTCTTATCGTATATGATCTTATATAATAATTTCTCCAGTTTTATAACACTACCGGTCATTATCCAAATAAATTAAAGGTCAGGAAAATCGTCGCTGTTAAGGACGCTACCAAGGATACTACCGTAATCTGAGTATTAATAGAAGGACCTGCTGTATCCTTAAAAGGATCACCTACGGTATCGCCAACTACGCCGGATTTATGCGCTGTTGAATTTTTGCCGCCATGGTTGCCAGCTTCAATGTATTTCTTTGTATTATCCCAAAGGCCGCCGGAATTAGACATAAACAAAGCGAACAATAAACCGCTTACAATATTACCGGTAATAAAGCCACCTATGGCATGAACTCCTCCGATGATACCCACCAAAAGTGTCATAATAATCGTCATAAGACCGGCAGGAATCAATTCCTTGATCGCACCTTCCGTTGCAATCTCGATGCACTTATCATATTCGGGTACAACACCCTCCTTGCCTTCCTTCAGCCCGATGATCTCTTTGAACTGTCGATGAATTTCAGCCACCATACGCTGAGCATTACGATCAACGCCCAGCATCAGCATTGCAGAGAACAGAGCAGGAATAGCTGCTCCAATCAACAATCCGAAAAATACAACCGGATTAATGATATCAAATCCCTCAATGTAATTCGTACCCTCTGCAGTAATTCCCAGTTCAATCGCAGCTGCATTTACTTCACTCATAAATGCTCCCAGCAAGGCAATTACCGTAAGCCCTGCCGCACCAATAGCAAAGCCTTTCGTTACAGCTTTTACCGTATTTCCTGCACTATCCAGGGAATCTGTGATCTCCAATGCTTTATCTCCCAGATTACCCATTTCAACCAGACCGCGTGCGTTGTCAACAATTGGCCCATAAGCATCATTTGAGATAATCATTCCTACGATCGATAACATACCTACTGCTGCCATGGAGATTCCAAACATGGGATAGCCTGCACCAAGGGGCTCGCAGATCTTATATGCCGCCAGAGCAGATACACCAATACCAACCATGGAGGGCAGCGTGCTCATTAAGCCATAAGAGATACCCGATAAAATCGTAAAGGCAGGTCCTGATTCACATGCCTTTGCTACCTCATGAACCGGGCGCTTCTTGTCATCAGTAAAATAATCGCTGGCCAGACCAATAATGACTCCTACTGCTAAGCCGATAGCACTGCAGGCCCAGATACGCCATTCCATGTTAAAGATCCAGGTTGCCGCTGCGGTCAGCACTGCAAAAATAACTGTTGTTACATATGTATTGCTATTCAAGGCTCTGGTGGGATCTCCGCCTTCCTTCATTCTTGCCGTCAGTACGCCAATAATGGATGCAAATAAACCAATTGCTGCATAACAAAATACCATCATCGCATTGAGTGTTCCGCCGGAGGCTTTATCCAGAGCAGCCGCCATTACAAGAGCCGCTGCCATAGAGGCAACATTGGAATCGAACAGGTCTGCTCCCATACCTGCGACATCACCTACGTTATCGCCTACATTATCCGCAATCACTGCTGGATTTCTTGGATCATCCTCCGGGATACCAAGCTCTACCTTACCAACCAGGTCAGCGCTGATATCCGCCGTTTTTGTAAAAATACCACCACCCGCTTTTGCAAAAAGTGCCATAGAGCTTGCTCCAAAGCTAAAACCGAGTAATGCGGTAGTGTTATCTGTTAATAATAAAACCAGTGTAACTCCGAGTAAGCTGGAACCGACAACTGCCATACCCATTACTGCTCCGCCGCGAAAGCCTGACATAAAGGAGGGCTTAATACCCTTTGTAGCAGATTCAGCAGCTTTCACATTGGCAATGGTTGCAATGCTGATTCCGATCTTGCCTGCAATACCGGAGCATACTGTACCAAATATGTACGCTAATGCCATAATTATATTTTCCAGCGGCTTTCCCTGCCATATGGGCTGTGGAAGAAAAATTAATATTAATACTGCTGCTACTGAACAAAACTTAACTAGTGTCTTGTACTCTTTTGCTAAAAAGGTGTTTGCTCCATTACGTATTAACTTACTTACCTCAGCAATGCGCCTGTTTGATGAGGGCTGCTTTTCTACCCATTTGTAAAGCCAGAAGGCTGCTCCAAATGCCAGAACTGCAATAACAATTGATGCGATTTGGAAAAACAATAAACTCAAGTTATTCATCTCCTTTTTTCATAGTATTAAGCAAAATTTCCGCTTGTAACAAATATTACCACTTTCGACACTTTTGTTCAATACAAAAAGCATTATTAGAGCATTTACATCGTAATTCACAAACATAATAATTTTTTTCTAAAATATATACGGTATTTATTCTAATATTTACAGATATATTGTCGAATCATTGTACCTTTTGCCTTTGTTAAACTTTAACATTTGTTAAATATTACTTTGCAAAGTAACTTCTCCTATTTTATTCAGCAAAGTGCATAAATTCAGCATAAAGTTACCAAACAGCATTGACACAACTTATAAAAATAAGCTACAATAGTACAGATTACATTTTTAATTTCATATCTCAAGTTAATTTATGTGCTGCTCATCAAATGTGTATTATCCTTTGATCTTTTATTTCGTCACATTTTCACATAATATTCCAATGAAGATATGATTATATCATGCTAAGGAGGACAAAATTTATGGATTTCTTATTGTCAGGTATTATGGCAATTACTTGGCAGCAGTGGATTATGTATGTAGTTGGCGCTGTATTAATTTATTTAGCCATAGCGAAAGGCTTCGAGCCTTCACTGCTCTTACCGATGGGATTTGGTGCTATTCTGGTAAACATCCCGTTTTCCGGAGTTATTGACCAGGTAGTCGACGGAGTTGGGAATACCCATGGTATTATTCAATGGTTATTTGAAACAGGTATTGAGACATCGGAAGCTTTACCTATTCTATTATTTATCGGTATCGGTGCTATGATTGACTTTGGACCCCTTCTGGCAAATCCCACCATGTTCTTATTTGGTGCAGCTGCCCAGTTCGGTATCTTCTTTACCATCGTTGTTGCTGCCTTCTTAGGCTTTGATTTAAAAGATTCAGCATCTATCGGTATTATCGGAGCAGCGGATGGTCCAACTTCCATTCTTGTATCACAGATATTAGGGTCAAAATATATGGGCGCTATTGCAGTGGCGGCCTACTCCTATATGGCATTGGTTCCTATTGTACAGCCGGCAGCAATCAAAATGGTAACTACAAAGAAGGAACGAATGATTCGAATGGAATATAATCCAAAGTCTGTAACCAGAACTACCAGACTTTTATTCCCCATCATTGTTACCTTCATCGCCGGTCTCATTGCTCCCCAATCTGTTGCTTTAGTAGGTTTCTTGATGTTTGGTAACTTAATTCGAGAATGCGGTGTTCTTGGCAGCTTATCTGATGCAGCTCAGAACAATCTCTCCAATCTGATTACCCTGCTGCTTGGTATTACCATCTCCTTTAGTATGAGAGCAGCTGATTTCGTTAATGTTAATACCTTAATGATCATGGGCTTAGGCTTAGTAGCCTTTGTGATGGACTCAATCGGCGGTGTATTATTTGCCAAGCTTCTTAACCTGTTCTTAAAGAAAAAGATTAATCCAATGGTTGGCGCAGCTGGTATCTCCGCTTTCCCTATGTCTTCCCGCGTAGTTCAGAAGATGGGCTTAAAGGAAGATCCTTCAAACCACTTATTGATGCATGCCATCAGTGCTAATGTGGCAGGACAGATTGGTTCCGTTGTTGCCGGTGGTGTTGTTATTAATATCGTCAGCCAATTATTGAAATAAAGGATACGCGCAAGCGAATCAACCAGATCATTAAATTGCCAAATCATTGAATAAGTTCCAATGATTTCGTAATAAATCAGTTCAATAAATGTATTGTTGAATCAGTTTATCATTTATTATTGAATCTCTCAAAGATTTAGCATGAATCGATTCAATAATGTAGCACAAAACCATGTGCAGGATTGGAGGTAAATATGCACTCAGAAGTAGTATATCAATCATTAGAAATTATGGGAAAAGGTATGGCTTCTATATTCCTCGTTATCATTATCTTGACCCTAATCGTAGTACTTCTTACGAAAATCACGAACAGTAAGGGCTTTAAGAAACTTATGAAAATCTCTGAAGACTAATCAGTCTGGATGCTGGGTTATTTCTCAGGGACTATTACAAATAAACTTCACTTAAAGCATGCACCGTTCTTCGATATGGCGAGAAGGAGCTGTCACAAAAGTTAGCTATGGGAATATCATTCTGCTCCCCTACAAGGCTGCCTTTTGCTGGCGGCTCCTTCTTAACATATAATCAGTGGTGAAATAAAATCAATCATCACATAAATTTATTCATCACATAAAACCAATCATGTATAACTATACTCAATAGCAGCGATGAATTACGGAGTTTTTCCCTTTCTTCGCTCTATCCACTGTCCTTCAGAAAGGAACTGCTTATGACAATTAAGCGCAGATTAGCTCTTTCAAATATATTAATGATTGTGATTCCTACGGTTATCACTCTTTTTATCGCACTTGGAACCCTGCGCATTACCTGGTACTGGGTGGAGCAGGTCTGGCATAAATACAAAAGTGACGATTTTTCTTATGATGAAGCATCTAAGTTAGCGATTAATACGCTTGAAACTGGAATTTCCTCTTCAAAGCTTGACAGCCTTCTATCCGACTCCAAAACAAATATGATTGTTTATGATCCTGCCGGTAAGCAGCATAGCTTCGGCAAAGAAACCTTCGCTTACGCTGATCTTATGCTTTCTGATCTGGATCACATTGGAGGAACCGGCTACATCAATATCGAAAACGAAGAATTATATGCGATAACGGTTAACCCGGATCAAGCTGCCTATAAGATTATATTCCTAATGCAATATGACATAAAATCGGAAGCAGATTATTATAACGCTTTGACAACCCGTTTTATTATTGTAGTAGCTGTAACTATGGTCAGTGTTGTTTTAGCGATTATCATAACCAATCGTATTTTAACCCGCTTTGTTTTTGACAAGATAAAGCATTCGCTTGATCTACTGGCGGATAGTGTTCATGCGATACGGGATGGCAATCTGGAATACCGGATCATTTATGACAGAAATGATGAATTCACTCCTGTATGCGAGGATTTTAACAGCATGGCAGAAAACCTTCAGTTATCTACCGAATTAATCTTAAAGCAGGAACAAAACCGCAAGGAGCTGCTGGTTGGAATCTCTCATGATTTACGTTCTCCCCTAACCTCAATTAAGGCATATGTGGAAGGTCTGTTAGATGGAGTGGCAAAGACTCCGCTGGCGCAGAAAAATTATATGCAGATGATTAAGACAAAAGCAGAGGATATCGATCACATGGTCTCAGAACTTTTTCTATTTTCAAAAATGGATATGGGTGAATATCCTTATAATCCGGAACGTCTTAATCTTGCTCAGGAGCTTTCATCCTATGCAAGTGCAACCTCTGAGGAATATCTCTCTAAGGGACTTGTGATACTTCAAAGCGTCATGCCGCCAAAGTGTATCGTCATCGCTGATCCCTTGCAGCTGCGTAGGATTCTTTCCAACATATTAGAAAATAGTTTAAAATATAAGGATAACGAGCAGGTGACAGTGACCATAGAATTAGAAGAGCAGGTTTCACTGGCACGTATTCTCATCTCAGACGATGGACCAGGAGTTCCAAGCGAAGCACTGGATAAATTATTTGATGTATTCTTCCGTCTGGATTCTTCACGAAACAAGCCAAGTAAAGGAAGCGGCCTCGGCCTTGCCATATGCGCAAAGGCGGTCTCTCTCATGAACGGACAAATATATGCAGAGTGCAATGAGCCCCGTGGTCTTCGTATTATAATTGAACTGCCTGTTACAACAAAGGAGTGATTGGATGAAAAAAATATTAATCATTGAGGATGATTTGGCAATCGCCTCCATAGAACGGGATTATCTCGAAATCCATAACTATATCGTTACCATTTGCCCCGATGGAATTACCGGCCTTAAGGCTGTGGAGTCAGATGAGTATCACCTAATCTTATTAGATCTTATGCTCCCAGGTGTCAATGGCTTTGATATCTGCAAGACGCTTCGTGAGAAGCTGGATATTCCAATCTTAATGGTGACTGCCCGAAGCGAAGATATTGACAAAATAAGAGGTCTTGGACTGGGGGCAGATGATTATATCGTAAAGCCCTTCTCTCCAAATGAACTGGTTGCCCGGGTAAAATCTAATCTGGCTCAATACGATCGGTTGATGAAAAAGACAGAGCCTATGACTGAGCTGACGCTGGGCAGAATACGTATTCATACCGGCTCCCACCGTGTTTACGTGGACAATCGGGAAATTGAACTTAAGAATCGAGAATATGAATTGCTGCTCTATCTGGCGGAAAACTCGGAAATAATCTTCAGCAGAGAGGCATTGTATGAGAAAATATGGGGATATGATGCGATGGGTGATAACGCAACCGTTGCTGTTCATATCAACCGGCTTCGGGAAAAGCTGGAGGAGGATCCTTCAAATCCCCGCTATATCCAGACAATTCGCGGTGCCGGTTATCGTTTTCATTGCAGCCAAAGCTAAGCCTCTTCGTTATTATTCATTCCTAAGTGCATCAATTGGATTAAGCATCGCTGCTTTTCTCGCCGGCAGGAATCCAAAGATAATACCGATCGCTACTGAGATACCGAAGGATATTCCTACAATATTCAAGTCCGGTGCTGTCTTTAAGCCAAGTAGCTCGCCTGCTTTCACCGTAATCAAGGCACCTGAAATAATCCCCAGTATCCCCCCGATACTACTGGTGACCCCCGCTTCCAGAATAAACTGCTGCATGATATCCTTGTATCTGGCTCCAAGAGATTTACGAATTCCAATTTCCTTCGTACGTTCCGAAACCGAAACCAACATGATATTCATGATTCCAATCCCTGCTACTACCAGTGAGATTCCTGCGATGCCTGCAATGACAGAGGTCAGTATTGACATTTGCTTTTGTGCCGATTTTAGCAGCTCCATAAGATTCGTTACTTTGTAGGCCTTGGAATCATGAAAGATTTGAAACAGATACTTTTGCATATTGGTCGTCTCTTTAGGAACCAGTTCGCTGCTCTTAACATAAACCGTATACGAGGATACACTCCCAACACCTGCAATTCGCATTGCAGTGGTATAGGGCAGATAGAGGCAATTATCGGTGGACCATTGGGTAGAATCCGACTTTTGTGCAAGCACCCCCACAATGGTAAGTACCTCTCCGTTTAACCGGATTGTATCCCCTGGCATTGCCTTTCCTTCATAGAGCTTTTGGTTCAGATAGCTCCCTATGATACATACCTTATTTCTAATCTGCAGGTCAGAATAAACCAAATCATGACCCGCTTCCATTGCCTTATTCTCAAGCTTTAGGACATTCTCATCAATTCCGGAGATACTCGTATATTCTTCCTTTACTCCTTTATTGTTTAGCGTTGCCGAGACTGTTACATTCGGAACAATTCCCTTCACATTGTCCTTATGTTCCGAGGCATACTGGTACATATCCTCCTCTTTTATTATCATATTACCATTACGCCCCTTGATTGTTACGGTGACATTATTCAGCCCCATATCGGAATAGGAACCAAGGATACTGCCAGAAAAGCCTTGCATGATACTAACTAAAATAATGACCGAGGCAACTCCAATAATCATTCCCAGCATCGTAAGAAAGGATCTCATTCGATTACCGGAAATATTCGCCCACACCACTTTAATTGTCTGATTTAATTTCATTTTTGAATTCCTTCGCCTCTCCGTCAAAATCTACAACTCCATCGGCTATTCTTATGACTCTCTCTGCTTCAAGCGCTATGGAATTGTCGTGTGTTATGATAATGATTGTATTACCCTCTTTATTCAGCTGTTTCAAAAGATCCAGCACTTCTCTGCTGGTTTTAGAATCCAGGGCTCCGGTTGGCTCATCGGCAAGAATGAGAGAGGGGTTCCCTACCAAGGCTCTGGCGATTGAGGCTCTCTGCTGCTGACCACCGGACAGCTGATTTGGAAGATTTCTGTACTTATCTTCCAGTCCGACCTTTCTAAGTGCTTCCAAAGACCGAGTTTTTTGATCCTTCTCCGCTATTCTGGCATACATCAGCGGTAATCTGACATTATCCAGAACACTTTGCTTTGGAAGCAGATTGTACTGCTGAAAGATGAACCCTATGGTTTTGTTTCTTATTTGTGCCAGCTCATCCTTTTGCAGCTTACTTACATCCCTTCCCTCCAGAAAGTACTGACCGCTGGTGGGGATATCCAGCATGCCGATCAGATTCATAACCGTAGACTTTCCGCTTCCTGATTTGCCTACAATCGCGACCATTTCTCCATGCTGGATGGTTATATTAATTCCATTGTTCGCAGCTATCTGGGTATCTCCCATCTGATATATCTTAGTAATATCCCTTAATTCAATTAATGTTGACTTACCCATATAGAATACTCTCCCTTTTCTAATATTCACCCTGGTCAATAAAGGTCTCCGTGGCCTCAACTACGGTATCAAAGGGAACATATACTTCATCTCCCGCCTTAAGTCCTTCCTTTATCTCTACATTCGTACCATCGTTAATTCCGGTCTTAACCTCCACAGGAACAAAGCCCTTCGGAATGGAGGTATCCGCATTTTCTACAGCACTATCCGTCTTTTTATATACCAAATTATTTCTTTGCAGCGCACTGCTCGGTATTGTTAATACCTGCTCCGCCTTTTCCAGGGCAATTCTTCCGTTTACATTCATTCCGGGCAACAGTTTATCCTGTTTATCTACCTGAACGATCACAGGGTAGGAGGTTACTCCATTGTTCGTATTTCCTTTCAGGCTAATCCGGCTGATCACACCTGTAAATTCACTGCCCGGAACCGCCTGTGTTGTAATGCTCACCTTCTGTCCCTTTTGGATCCGGCTGATTTGAAGTTCATCAATATTCATTTGAAAGGTCAGATAGGACATGTCATATATAATAGCCATGGGACCTGCCTGCGTATCAATGGCCGGATCAATAGTATCTCCCTGTTTTTTCCCTTTGGTAATGACCTGTCCTGCGATGGGAGATACTATGGTATACAGCTTTTCCTGGTTTCTTTGGGTATTTAAGGTAAGCTCCGCCTCCTTAATTCCGATTTCAGCGTTTTTTAGCTGACTTTCCAAGTCTCTGGAGGATAGAGACAGCAGTTTCTCCTTCTGCTGTATCCACTCACCTTCCTTAAGAAAAATGGTTTCAACTTTACCCTCTGCTTCTGCTACGATTGAGATCTCTGTCTCCGCTCGAAACGCCCCGCTGTTACTGCTTGCTATATCCTGAATGGAAGCTGTAGCCGTATCTCCTGCCTTTAGCCCTCCTTTATTTCTGACCTGAAGAGTGACCTTTTTGCTAAGAATTCCGCCTTCCATGGTCTCTGTCATACTGCTCACTCCGGTAACCGTACCTTTTATTACCTCTTCGGAAGCATCCAGATTTACCTTGGCGCTTTTACCGATCCAGGAGCTGCTCACTTCACCGGCCGGAAATAGTAGATCCAGATACAGCACATCCCCGTTATAGATATCTGCAATTACCTTTCCCGCCTGTATTGCATCACCTTCTTTGACATAGAGTTTTTTTATGTAACCGCTTACCTTTGAAGTCACTTGCAAATTCTCCTGCTTTGTTCGGTAATCTTCATAGGACTGCTTTGCCTTATCAACACTCAGCTCAGAGGCTTTGATATTATTCTCTATATCGTTGGTACTAATCTGATATAGAAGCTGGCCCTTCTTTACCACTGCTCCCTCCTCAAAGGGTGCCTGCAAAATACTTCCTTTTACCAGGGACTTCACCTCGTATTGATTTGCCGGACTCAGTGTTCCAGCTCCGGATATGGTTGCTTCCACGTTAGCAACCACAGCCTTGGAGGTCATTGCCTCCTGAACCTCTCCCTGGGAGTGGCTCTTCTTGTAATAAGAAATTCCCGCTAATCCAATGGCTCCTATTACTGCTGCTCTGATTATTATTTTCTTCAAGTTTATATTTTTGATCTTAATTTTACCCATGAATGCTTCCTTTCTCTCAGTTCGATGCAATAATAACACGGATGGAACCCTGCTGACGTTTATAGCCTCTGATGCGATATCCCTTCGCACCCCCGATATGCTCCAGATCACTTACATAATACTCTCCGTTCTTGTAGAAATACACGGCAGCGTTATCTGCAATTTGGTACACCGCATCTCCCGTATTTGCCTGCTTTTCACTGATATAAGCAATCGGAACCTCCTCCAATGCCTGCATATCTTTTATCTTACCATTCTCTGCGTATATGGCTCTTGGTCCCGGATTCACACTCCACTGTGCCGTGTCGGAGGTCATTGTAACTTCAGTACCTCCCAGATCAAAGGTATATTGAATGGCAAAACCAGTATCTCCTTCTCCCAGTAAGGTATACGTTTTCAATAAACCATATTGATATAAGGAATCCGTTACATTCTTTACAATTAGATCCGTAATTTCATTCTTACTGTTTAACTGAGCATATACGATGTTATCCACATTGTAATTGCCTTGCTTTAACTGTGCCACCGTGAGTTTTTGATAGCTTTGATCCTTTATTTCCAGCAATCTTGCATCAGCGGCAATCTCTTTTGATGTTATATTCTTCAGGGTCTCCAGCCGGTTCCCCAGGGCTGCCTTTGTAATTACCGGTTTCGTGTTTTGGAAGGTTATCAGAACGACCGCTCCCTTGTCAATTGAAGTATCCTCACAAGGAAATTCCCTTATCACACTATCGGTATCAACCACACGAAGAATTCTGCTGATACCACTGCTTTGATCCTGATTTTTTACCACCTTATTCTGTGTGCCTAGGACATAACCCGTTATCATCACCGGCATCTTGCTTATTGGTTGAATATCAATTACTTTGTTGTTATATCCAAACAGGAGTACTACATTGTCTCCTTCTTTCACTCCATTCTCTCTCAGCCTCTTACCCCAGGGATTCTCCACCAGCTCTCCGGAAAGATTATTATCATCTGGAGTGTAGCCGATCGGCTGCTGGGTTTTTAAATCATAGCTTTTTCCTGCTACAACAATTTCTTCTGGATCAGCTGCTGATGGATTTATGGTCTCTAATACCCCATAGGCTTTTTTATCATATACCCAGAGGGTCCTCAATTCATTGGAATAGTAGACTGCAGCCTTATCTCCAATATCCTCATAGGTCGCTTTCCATCCGTTTTTATAGACTAGCCCATCCTTCGGTGAGAAGGTTAGCTTTTGCTGCCAATTATTTTGAGCCAGGGTTCCCTCCAGTTTAACAAGCCCGGCAACCTTATCCTCCCGTCCCAGTAGAAGGACTACCGGTGCACCAACTCGAATTGCTTGTTCTTTCAAGGAATTCTTCATCTCTTTGGGATTCTCAACTGTATAATTCACCCCTGCTATCGTAAAGTCCTGGGGCTGTCCTTGTGTCATTGTAACCGCTTGCAGTAATCCGCTGATCTTTTTGTCATAAACCCAGATCGTGTTTAACTTACTGTTAAAATACGCGATATCGCCCTGGTTAAGCTCCTGCTGGGAAGCTTCCTTATCATTTTTATATATAACTGCCTTATTTCTATCCAGGCCTGTCTGTCTCTGCCACTGATCGCTTACCAAGGTCTTATTAAGGGGCAGAATTGCTGCTACCTTACTGTCCCTTCCAAGAAGAAGAACTACATTCATTCCCTTTTGTATCCCATTGTTTTTCATCAGCACCTTGAATCTATCCGGTTTTTCTATAGAGTATGCGGTTCCTGCTACCACCAGCTCCTGAGGCAAAGATTGACTCTCATTGATTGCCTCCAGACTCCCGAGGATCTTTTGGTCATATACCCAGATCTTCCCGGCTTCCTCTGCATAGTATAAGATACTGCTGGTGGGAATTAATTTTGGGGAAATTGTCCTTTCTCCAAGTATAATTTTATACTTTTCAAGTTTTTGGGACAGCTGCTTTTCCCAGCCTTTTTCTGCCATCAGAGGGCCTTTTGTTTTCATTTTTAATACCGAATTATAGTCGATTACAGAATCTTCATTTAAGGCATATCCTAGGGTCTTACCATAGATCTCTCCGGATTTTTGCTTTGCATTTAAAAGATTATAAAAGATCGTAATGCAATCTGCCTGGGTAAGCCGGTCATTTTCCCTAAGAGAAAGATTTTTAGCAAGTCCAAGCTCTTGGAATGTGTCATATCGGGCACTGGACACTTTTTCTGCAAAATCCTCTTTGGTGTATCCCAAAATTCCCAAGGTTCCATAGATGGCTTCCTTTCGTGTAGCTGCTTTCTTCGGCCTAAACTTACCGTCAGAATATCCGCTCATATATCCCTTCATGGCAGCCTTTTGTATGTATTCTGCATTCCGGTCTTTGGAGGGGACATCGGAAAATAACTGAAGCACCTTGGAGTTCTCACCTGCCGCTGCATATGCAGAAGCCTTAACCAGCATATATGCCAATTCCTCCCTGGTTGCATATGCTCCAGTGATAAAGGCTCCATCCTTTTGTTCTTTCATGATTCCTATAAGCCCCACCACGTCCCTGGCCTGTTCTGTGGTCTGTGCCGCTGCTCTTTTATCCGAGATGCCAAAGAAAAACAGCATCATGCATAATCCGACAAAACATCTTATTAATTTCTCTTTATCCATTGATTGATCCTCCATTTGTATATTCAAATGGATTTTAACAGGAGAATTTAAACTAAGCCTTACCACTTTATAAAAAATCTATAAAATGGTAAGGCTTAAATTAAATTCCTATTATTCTAATATCTATAAGTATTACAAAATTTTTACCCTCAGCCCAGAGCCACATCCAAAAGCATCATTACGGCAAAGCCCAGCATTGCTCCCATCGTGCCTACATTGGAGTGTTCCTTCTCCTGCTGCGCCTCCGGTATTAACTCTTCAACTACGACATATATCATGGCTCCTGCTGCGAAAGATAGAGCATAGGGCAGAATCGGCTTCATAACAATGACGGCCAAAGCACCGATTACTGCGGCGATCGGCTCCACAATTCCGGAAGCCTGACCATAGACAAAGCTCTTAACTCTGGAAAGCCCCTCTCTTCTAAGAGGTATTGATACTGCTGCTCCTTCCGGGAAGTTCTGCAATCCGATACCAAGTGCCAAAGCCACTGCTCCTGACAAGGTGGCAAGATTACTGTCCGAGGCTACTGCTCCGAAAGCAACGCCAACTGCCAGACCCTCAGGTATATTATGCAATGTGATGGCAAGAACCAGAAGAACGCTTCTCTTCCAGCCTGTTTTAATTCCTTCCGGCTCCTGATTCTCTCCAATATGAAGATGGGGCAAGATGGTATCCACCAACAAGAGGAATACTCCTCCTCCTAAAAAGCCAACCACAGCCGGTACCCAAGCAATCATTCCTGCCTCTTCTGCCATTGATATAGCCGGAGATAACAAAGACCAAAAACTCGCTGCAATCATTACGCCTGCTGCAAAACCAAGCATTCCATTCAGAACCTGCTTATTAATAGTTTTGAAAAGAAAGACCATGGCTGCTCCGAGCGCGGTCACGAACCAGGTGAATAAAGTTGCCAGTAATGCTTGTATTACTGGATCTACAGATGAAAACCAATCCATAATAATTCCTCCTCTCAAGTTTTCATTTTTCTGTCAATTTTAAAAACTATAGTTTAAATTTATGTATCTAAGTATGGTTTTACGATAATTCAAGTACTAAATTATCTGATACTATTACCATATAACAAACAATAGGCCTTTGTCCAGACTATTTCGTGTTATTTATCTTTATTTATCTTTATATTTATCTTTATATTTATCTTTATATTTATCTTTACATTTTATTTTTAGGCTCTGTAACAACATATTGTTGATAAGTAGAACAATCTCTCATGCAAACCATTGGCAAATTCATTCGAGCAAAGCATCCATTGATTGTTTGGTTTCATAAACTATGTTCATTAGATTACGCCGACGCTGGGCATAAAAACAGAGCTGTGACATCTCATGCCACAGCCCTGCATTATATGATTCCGTGAATCATTTCATTGTTTATGCTACCTACACTTGTATAGGTTTCCATATTTCAAACGAATTCATTCTTTGTAACTAATTATGCCTTGCCTACAGAACCAAAAAGTTCCATCTTCGTTTTAACAGTTGCCTTAATTGCCTCAGTTCCTGGTGCCAAAAGCTTACGAGGATCAAAGCCCTTACCGATTTTGTCCTTACCTTCTTCAATATATTTACGAGTTGCTTCCTGGAATGACCACTGGCATTCTGTATTAACATTAATCTTAGCAACGCCAAGAGAGATTGCCTTCTGAATCATTTCGTCCGGGATTCCGGTACCACCATGAAGAACGAGTGGCATATCTCCTGTTTTTTGCTGAATTGCATCTAAGGTTTCAAAGCTAAGTCCAGCCCAGTTATCAGGATATTTGCCGTGGATGTTACCAATACCTGCTGCAAGCATGGTTACGCCAAGATCAGCGATCATCTTGCATTCCTCTGGATCAGCACATTCGCCTGCACCAACAACGCCGTCTTCCTCACCGCCGATGGAGCCAACCTCAGCTTCAATGGAAATACCCTTACTGTCACAGATGCCTACTAATTCTTTGGTTTTTTCGAAATTCTCAGCGATTGGATAGTGGGAACCATCGAACATTACAGAAGAGAAGCCTGCATTGATACAAGCTAATGCGCCTTCATAGCTGCCGTGATCTAAGTGAAGTGCTACAGGAACTGTAATTTTTAATTCCTCTAACATTCCGTTCACCATACCTACAACTGTTTTATAGCCACACATATATTTTCCAGCACCTTCAGAAACGCCGAGAATTACTGGTGAATTTAACTCCTGTGCTGTTAATAAAACAGCTTTTGTCCACTCTAAATTGTTAATGTTGAACTGTCCAACTGCATACTTGCCTGCTTTTGCCTTGGTAAGCATTTCTTTTGCTGATACTAATGCCATATTATTTTCCTCCATTGTTATTATTTATTTGAATAAGTAACACAAACCGAAGTTAATATCTATTCAGTCCTCATTATAAAGGTTTGTATAAGGTTTGTCAAAATGAAAGTTAAGCTTCAACGGATTTTTATTCATTTATAAAAGCAGGTTAGTTAAGATATTCATTAAACTAACCTGCTCTCTTCATTTAGTTTTTATTGATTTATACTTTGCTATTACTGATATTACTATCTTACAATTTCTATATCTTGCTATTATTGATTTGAAGCTGTACTGTTACTGATTCCCGAAAGCCATACGCTTTACTTTGTTGCAAGAAAATCATCCAGCTGCTTTTGCTTCGCTTCCATAACATCCTTAAGGCCTGCTGCATAAAGTGCATCGTTTAATTTACTCAGGGTTGACTCAACATTAGCTGCTCCAACACTACCGGTTTCCAGTGCAGAACGATAGGTGTTAAGTGCATTATTTAATGCAGTAATCTCTGTAGAATAGTTGGTGCTATCCCACATAAAGCCAAAGGCTTTGGTATACTCAGCCCATTCATTATGCTTTTGTAACTTTGTCCAATAATCGGCAGACTTCGTTCCATCATTCCATACATAGCTGATAAACTGATTTCCCATAAACCAACCGGTATTCTGATGATATTTATAGTTTGAACCATCTTCACCATCAACAAAGTACGCTGTACCATCTTCCTGTACCTTGTAGTTTACATCCTTAATACCATTCTGCCATAAATTCATTAATTCTGCATCAGAGTATAATGCGGAAACAAATTTAAATGCCATCTCCGGATCTGCACTGTTCGATGCAATACCGGTATTAAAGAAGCTTACATTTGTAGTGGAAATTCCACCTTCCTTGTGATTACCAAAGTACATTACATAGCCGTTAGTACCATTTGCAGCTTGTGCCTCTGCCAGGAAGCCTGGTTTGATTGCTGTCGCATAACTGAAGGTGTTACCAGCCTTCATCATGGTAGCCGTACCCTGCGTGTCAGTAGCTGCATCCTTATAAATATACCCTTTGTCATACCACTCCGCTAATCTGGTAACGGATCTCTTATAGGTGTCAGTTTCGTATTTATTTACAACTGTTGTTGTGTTGTGATCTGCTTCCCAATCAAGTACACCAAAGTTATCTACTAATTCATCAAAGAATTCAAAACGAGCCATTTGGCTTGAATTATATAAATACAACGGTGTCATTTCCGGATGTGCTGCCTTTACCTTAGCAAAGATATCTCCGGCAACTGACCAATCATAATATTGTCCGGTATACTCATCCTGATTTGCTTTTAAACCATACTCCTCTGTGATACCAAGTTCATCACAGATATCTGCTCTCATAAATAATCCGCCTAATTCAACAGATTCCTTATTTGCGGGGAAGCCATAAAGTACACCATTCATGGAACCAACATATGCATTCTCTTTGCCCAGAGCTGTCACAATCTTCTGTCCATCTTCGGTATCCATTAATTTTGACATATCATAGATACCACCCATGCTAATCCAGCTGGATGCATAAGCATAGAAAACTGGTATGATATCAAGTGCGTCTCCACCGGACAGCATCAGCTGAATTGTGGACTGATAATCTGCATATTGCAATGGAAGCAGTTCCACTTCAATATGATACTCCGGAATCATTTTTGCATTCATTGCATCCTGTACTGCTTTTCGTGCCGCATCATCCTGCTCGTAAAACTCTACGTAAGAAAATACTAAATGGTAAGGATTCTCCTCCGTGTACTCGCCAACTGCAGTTTTTGTTACTGATGAATCCCCATTATCTCCCGCTGGCGCTGAAGTTGGAGAAGTCCCTTGGTTGCCTGTGTTCTCTGTCTTCTTGCCGCCGCAGCCTGCAAGCGTTGCCA
>JAEWMZ010000263.1 GCA_023392995.1 Bacillota bacterium | reverse complement strand
CTGAACCCTTTGCTGACAATGTAGCCTCCTGCCGAATCTTAGAAAAGAGCGGCTTCGAATGTGAAGGAACGTTGAGGAGTAATGCAGTAAAAAACGGTAAGATTATGGATATGAAAATGTATTCCCTCGTTAAAAGTGAGTGATTGTTAGTGCATTCCATATGGATGTTGAGTTGATATAAAAGTGTTATTATGAAATTAGTTTTATTAAGTTCGAACAATGATCCGTCAGTCTATTTATTTCCTGACATGGTAGTATTTGGGATCCTTCTTTTTAAAACACGATACTCTAATAGAAATACGCCTATAAAAGCTGGAAAAAGGATATATTATTTAGAGTCCCATAATGCCTAGTCTGTTTTTGCAATGTATATAAATTGGGAGGTATCGCTTCCCAGAGGTAACCAATGATTCAATTATTTTCATTATTATTTGCTAATAGGATTGTTGGTTTGATAAATATTGATGAGCTATTATAAGGTGTATCATACAATATTAATAAAAACTGGAGGATAAAATGTTCAAAAATAATGCAAAATTCAAGATTTATATAGTAAGTATATTTCTATTATTGATGGTATCTCAAATTGTAAGTCTAAAAGTTGAGGCGAAAAATTCAGACTTTGTTATAAAAAATGGAGTACTAATAAAATACAATGGAGATAGTAAAAAGGTTAATATTCCAAAAAATGTTACTGCAATAGGAAGAAATGCTTTTGATAAAGCAGATATTACAGAAGTTATTCTGCCAAATTCAGTAAGGAAAATTGGTGAAGGGGCGTTTGCTTCAACCAATATTAATATAATAGACATTCCCTCCAGTGTTACGGTAATTGATGACTATGCCTTTGCTTACTGTAAACAATTAAAAAAAATACTAATTCATAATAAAAATATTACAATTATGTCTAATGTGTTTGAAGAAAGTTTTTGGCTTAATACCCAGAAGAAGAACTATGTTATAATAAATGGAAATCTATTGAAGTATAATGGCAATGATCCTGTAATTAAGATTCCTGAAAGTGTTAGGGTCATTTGTGGTGGGGCATTTGATGAACTAGAGTATCTCGAGGTTGTGATTATTCCTAGTAATGTTGAAATAATCGGAAATGAAGCATTTCAAAGCCAAGAGTATTTGAGGAAAGTTGTGATGTCTGATTCCGTTGAAGAAATAGGTAAAAATGCCTTTTTTTTATGTAAATCGCTTATAGATATTGAACTTTCGGAAAACTTGAAATCAATAGGTGAATTAGCCTTTTTTAATACACCCTTGGAAAAAGATATTATTCCCAAAAATGTTAAGAATATTGGTTATCGTGCATTTGGATATAATTTTCTTATGTATTCAGATATAGCTTCTGGAGTAAACCGTATATTTATGAATGGAAATACTTATGTAAACCCATCGAAAAGTTCGTCGAAAGTTACCATACCTAATGGATATAATATTATAGGAAATGGAGCATTTAAAGATAATAAAAAAATCA
Organism: Bacillota bacterium; assembly: GCA_023392995.1. GTDB lineage: Bacteria > Bacillota > Clostridia > Lachnospirales > Lachnospiraceae > Mobilitalea. The sequence continues at coordinate 5,525 of JAEWMZ010000263.1, read as the reverse complement.
TAGAAATTGTAATACCCGAGGGTGTAGTTTTAATTGAAGCAGATGCATTTAAAAATTGTAGCAATTTGCAAAAAGTCACTCTGCCCGATAGTTTACGATATATGGAAAACAGTGTATTTCAAGGATGCAAAAAACTTAAATCGGTTACGATACCAAAGAAAGTTTCTTTCATGGGTGATAATGTATTTTCTAATTGTACATCATTAGAATCAGTTAAAATTCTTGGAACCATTAATTGTATTATGATATATACGTTTGAAAATTGCTATAACCTAAAAAAAGTAATATTACCGCAAAGCATTACAAGTTTAGGAAATAACTCTTTTTATAACTGCAAATCGTTAGAAAGTATAAAGATTCCAAGTAATGTTGAAGTTATTGGAGATTATTGCTTTGCGGGCTGTGTGTCGCTCAAAGACGTCGATCTTCCAAAAAAAATTAATCAAATTGGCCAAAATGCTTTTTATCAATGTAAAAACCTCAATAGAATAGTAATACCAGAAGGTGTGGTGAATTTAAAACCATATTGCTTTAGTGGATGTGAGAATTTATTCAGTGTTTCTTTACCTTCATCTCTAAAGAGTATTGGATATAGTTCGTTTGAATCATGTAAAAAATTAAGTGTTATTAATATACCAGTAAAAGTAATGTTAATCTCTCCACGAGCATTTGAAAGGTGTGAGAACTTAAATAATATACTTCTTCCGAAAGACTTACTTTCCTTAGGTTTTAGTGCTTTTGAAGACTGCACAAATTTAGAAACAATAAACATCCCTAAAAATATTCGTGAAATTGAATGGGGCACCTTTGCTAGATGTCAAAATTTAAGAGAAGTTGTTATGACTGATCATATTGAGAGGATCGAAGATGAAGCATTCTCAAACTGTTCCAATTTATATAAAATAGATTTTCCAGCAAATTTAAGGTATATTGGGAAAAATACTTTCTTCAACTGTTCTAGTTTATTATTAAATGAGCTCCCTAATTGCGTTATTGGACGTAATGCATTTACTGGTAGTGGATATTATAAAAATATATGGTTTAATCAATATTTTTCAAATTTACCAATCTTTGAGGGCGGAATTATTAATAGTATTGGTTTTATAAATAACTGTGATTCTTCGTTTAATGGATCTGAATTTGATTTTAGTATTGAAATCGATGACGTAAGCAGTCAGACTATAAATGATTATATTAACAAAATTGAAAAAAAAGGTTACTCTGTAGATATTAATGAAGATAGTGCTTGTACTTATTATAGTTTGTATTGGGACTCAATGAATACAGGTCAGATTACCTATTATCGCATTCAAAATGAAATAATAATACGCTACTACGACATGAAGAAGGTCTGGGAAAATATTAATGAGTTATCATTAATGATTGAAAATATGCCAATATATCATGGGAAGGTAACGTATATAAGTAATCATCTAAGAGATAACATTCAAATGACATTATCAAATGTAAGTATAGAAACCTGTCTTAACGATTTGTCTAATAGTGGATATAAGATTAATGATAAAAACAGTGAACTGAATACATATACCGCTTTTAATGATAATTATGATAAAGTTATTATTGAAATAGTAAATGAAAGAGAAAACGACGGCTATCATTTAGAGATAGAATTTCTAGAAAGTTTTTATTAGAGATGGCTGTAATTTAAGAATTAGTAAATTTTTTGCCAGTAGTATGAAAAAGTATCTCTTCATTTAAGTGGTTAATCTGTAACATGCCATATGTAGGAAAGTTGAAATAGAGGAAGCGAAATGAGAGGCGACAAAGAGTATATTTAGTCTTACAAAAATGTATCCTCACTATACAATATTAGTGCTTCTACAAATTAGAATATGTGGGGTATAAAGAATGATTCAAGGGATTGCTATTTTCGGTCTAAATGGAGGCGGGAAGTCAACTCTAACTCATGCGTTAGCAAAACAAATCGGTTATTTTGAGATGGATGTGGAAGATTATTATTTTCCTGAGCAAAGAGAATCAAGAAAATTGGCTTTAGAAAATAACAATATCACGGATACAGAGCATTTAGGTGAACTGCCTTTTTCTAATCCTAGAACAAAGAGTGAAGTACAATCTGCAATTATGGAGAATATAAAGACTCATCCTAGATTTATTATTTCTGGAGTTACAATGAATTGGAATGAGGAAATTCTTTCTTGTATTGGTATTGCTTTTTGGGTTCAAACTCCACTGGAGGAAAGGTTGAAGAGAATTCAAGAACGGGAAGAAAAAAGGTTCGGAGCAAGAGTTCTTGAAGGTGGTGATATGTTTTCTCAACAAATGGAATTCCGAAAAGTAGTAAAAAATCGCGATTCAAAAGCAGTTGAAGAATGTGCATTGAAGCTTGGCTGCCCTGTTATTGTAATTGATGGTACATTATCTGTGGAACACAATCTAGAGAAAATGATAGATAATCTTAATTATTTATTGTGAAGGAATCAGGGCAACAAAGTTCAGCTTGTCGAGGTGTTGTGATTACCTCTTGTATTTCTTCATCCTCGAAGGCAAGTCAATCGGACTATCTTTATTTGTGCTGTTATTTCATAATATAAAATGAAATGAATCTTACTATTGAGATGTTGCAGCTATTTGTATCTACACCAGGAGGGAGATCTATGGAGGACTACTGTAGAGCTATCTTAAATGAGCCATTGTTTTGGGGAATGACATTGGAGGAGCGATTAAGATATTATAAGATATCAGCATTCTCGATGGTATTGATTAGCAAAGGTGCCGTTGATTGTAGTTCTTGTTTCGGTTATAAAAATAGGGCTGTTGAGGACAAGGTCGCTTGCAATACAGTAACGGAGAACACACTGTTTCAAGCAGGTTCAATCAGTAAACCTGTATTTGCTACTGCTGTAATGAGGTTAGTTCAAAGGAAAGTTCTTGATCTGGATAAGGATATTAGGGAGTATGTTAATACATCGTTTTATACGACTTATGATAATCAAGAACATGCGGTTTCCTTACGCCAATTATTGAGTCATACGGCAGGCTTCAATCTTCATGGCTTTGCCGGATACCAACACGGACAGTTAATACCATCCTTAGAACAAATATTAAGAGGGAAAGAGCCCTCAAATAACCTTCCTCTTTTCTTGATCAAAGAGCCTGGTAAGGAATGGAGTTATTCGGGTGGAGGCTATCTTTTGGCTCAAAAAGTGGTCTGTGAAGTTATGGGCTCAGATTTTGAAACAATACTTCAAAGCGAAGTATTACAACCATTTGGAATGAAATGTAGTACATATCAGCAACCTATATGCAAAGAACGAAGACCTAATATTGCACATGGATATAATTACCATAATCTAGAATTACCTGATGGATGTAATACAATGCCCGAGCTTGCAGCCGCTGGATTATGGACAACACCAAGCGATCTTGCTTTGTATGGTATTGAAATGATGAAGGCATATCATGGAAATAGTAAACATATTACAAAGGAATCAATGGATACTATGCTTACCAGAGTAATGCCTAATACACCAACCGGTCTCGGTTTATATATACCAAAGGATAATTCGAAAGGATATTTTGATCATACCGGTTCGAATTATGGATATCATTCCATTCTGTGTTTTCAAGCAGAAGAAAATACGGGCTATGCGGCTATGATGAATTCAGATATTGGTGAGGATTTCTACCATGAACTTAATGGGACGATATCAAAGTATATGCATTTCTATATGTTATCAGTAGTCCTAATTCCTATGTTATAAGAGGATTTTTCGCCATTGTTAGTATTATCTGGATGGGAAGGATGTTTCTTAATGCATAAAAACAATTAATTGATAAGGGGACTGTTATGATTAAAATTAATGATTCAGATAGAATTAATCTAAGTAATCTATGTTCTTGTAGAAAAGATGATAGCATACTTTTATGGTTCCTTGAAGGTAATCCCTACTGTGCTGCCTGGGTAGATGATATCATAAATCCGAAAGAAGCAATTATTATAGCGGCTGATTTTTGTTATCTTCTAGGTGATGTTAAGCATCCTGATGAAATTGAGCAGATATTACAAGAGCATGCTCACTATAAAGTTATCATACCATGTAATACACAGTGGGTTACGTATTTGAATGATTCTTTATCCGAAAAGGTTCATCGTTATAAAAGGTATGCCATTAAACGGGAACCAAATGCTTTTAATAAGAGTAATTTGGAGCGTTTAATACATAAAATTGATTCAAAATATACCATTAAGCAGATCGATGAAGATATATACAAGGAAGTTTTGAGTATAGATTGGGCTGCGGATGGATGCTGCTTTTTTAAGTCATACGGGGACTACAATGAAAAGGGCTTAGGATATGTTGTTTATAGAGAGGGACAGCTTGTTTGCATCGCTTCCTCGTATACTGCATACAAAAACACCATCGAAGTTACAATAGGAACCTTGGAGGAGCATAGAAGAAGGGGTCTTGCAGCAGCCTGTGCCGCTTCCTTAATTATGGAATGCCTGAAACGAGGTATTTACCCTGTGTGGGAAGCTGCGAATATGGATTCAGTGGCTTTGGCTGAAAAACTGGGATATCATTATGATAGGGCATTTTATGTTTATTCTCTTTTATAATGGCTTGGAAGGCTAAAAATTATTATTTTAAAGATTATGAACTAGTCAAAAATTAGAATGTATGAGCTAAACAATAAATATATAAACACTAATGGAGGAATGTAAAATGGCAAATGTAGAATTAATCGAAATCATTAAGAAGTTTTCAGAATCTGGATGGGAGTTGATTGACGCACCCTCGATAAAATGGTTGGCAGACAACAAGTCATCAAACACAACCACTGAATTAATAAAAGCAGTTGAACAGGCAGATAAGGAATGTGGTAGTTGTGGCTGTGAATTTGACCCGCTGTACAAAAGAGCACTAGAGTTATTAATCGTATAATAAGCTTAATAGGTGGTGTACAAAATTTGATTTATATTGAAGAGTTGAATGATTCGTCATCGGTTTAGAGTGTGAAACAACATTTATACACATCAAGAAAGATAAAGCAGAATTTGTGAAGCAAAAAAATTGGTAATGGAGGCACTATTTCATGAATGGAAGAAGAATTCTTATTAAAATTTCCGGAGAGGCACTAAGTGGAAATGGTTTATCAATCTATGATAAAACTATCATAGATAATATATGTAATGAGATAAAAAAAGTAAAAGATGAGGGATATCAAATAGCTATAGTAGTTGGTGCAGGAAATTTACTAAGAGGTCGTGATGCTGAGAATTGGGGAATTGATAGACCAGATGCTGATGAAATGGGGATGCTATTCACAGTAACAAATGCGTTGATGCTTCGCAATAAATTAAGTAATCTTGGTGTATCCACTAAGGTCATGACACCAATGCTATTAGGAGGAATATCAACTATCTACAACAGGAAAGATGCTATAAAGATGTTAGAAGATAATTATGTAATTATTTTTGGTGGTGGAATAGGCAATCCTTTTGTATCAACTGACTATCCAGCAGTACAAAAAGCAATTGAAAT
>JAEWMZ010000032.1 GCA_023392995.1 Bacillota bacterium | reverse complement strand
TCTCTTTTCCTGCAAACTTGCCTTTTCCCTTCTCTACTAATTTAGCAACTCCTGCTTCTTCCTTAATGGAGTCTACCCACAAGGTACCGCCGATGATATCTCGGGAGGCTAACATAAGCCCTGCAATCACTAATTCCTTAACACCATTGGCATTGGCTCCCGGTGTATTAAATACAACAATACCCTGTTCTGCACATTTGTCCAGCGGAATATTATTCACGCCTGCACCTGCTCTTGCAACTGCCTTAAGATTCGGGCTAAATTCCATATCATGCATTGCAGCACTTCTAACCAGTACCACATCCGCATCATTTATATTCTCTACTTTTTCATACTGCTCGGTGAATATATTCAAACCGATGTCAGCAATCGGATTCAGACAATTATATTTCATAAATATACCCGTACCTTTCACTTTTTGATAACCTATTCCATAAGCCAATCTATCCGCTGTGAGAATAGGTTTTAATAACTAGTTTAAAAATGAATTTTTCAAACTAATATTCTTTCGACTTCCTGCTATTTTGTATTCTCAGCTTCGAACTTCTTCATAAACTCTACCAGCTTCTCAACACCCTCGATTGGCATTGCGTTGTAAATGGAGGCTCTCATACCGCCAACGCTTCTATGCCCCTTTAAGTTGACAAAGCCTGCCGCTTTTGCTTCTTTTACGAATTTACTATCTAATTCATCATCGCCGGTTACGAAAGGTACATTCATTAAAGAACGATCTTCTTTTACTACCGTTCCCTTAAACATCTTACTTTGATCAAGATAATCATAAAGAATGGCAGCCTTCTTCTCATTATGCGCTTTCATTGCTGTTAAGCCGCCCATATTTTTAATCCATTTAAATACTTTGCCGCAGATATAGATGCCATATGCCGGGGGTGTATTATATAAGGATTTTTCATCCGCATGAATTTTATATTTCATCATGGTTGGAGTTCCAGGAAGCGTGTCTTCTGTAATTAAATCCTCACGGATAATAACAATGACAACACCTGCAGGTCCAATATTCTTTTGTACACCACCATAAATTACACCATATTTCTCTACGTCCACCGGCTCAGATAAGAAGCAAGAGGATACGTCAGCAACTAAAGTTTTACCTTTTGTATTGGGAAGGGTCTTAAACTTTGTTCCATAAATTGTGTTGTTTTCACAGATATACACATAATCTGCGTCTTCGGAAATAGGAAGGTCAGAACAATCAGGAATATAGGAGAAGGTCTTATCCGCGGAGGATGCAATTGCATTCGCTGTACCATAAAGCTTCGCTTCCTGATAAGCCTTTTTCGCCCATTGCCCGGTGATAATAAAATCCGCTACTTTATTCTTCATTAAGTTCATTGGAAGTGCGGCAAATTGTAGTGATGCACCACCCTGCAAGAAAAGAACTTTGTAATTGTCAGGAATATTCATTAAATCCCTTAAGTCCTTTTCAGCTTCCTGGATAATTGTCTCATACTCCTTGGATCTGTGACTCATTTCCATTACGGACATTCCGGTTCCTCTGTAATCAAGCATCTCATCTGCTGCTTCCTGCAATACTTCAACCGGTAACATAGCCGGTCCTGCTGAAAAATTAAAAATTCTTCCCACGTTATCTTCCTCCTTAAAACCTTCCTTTATAATAATGTATAACTTTATTGTGGTAAAGTATAACCCTAATTATATGGCTCTGTTATTTTTTTGTCAATACAGTAAATAGTTATAATGTATATAAGACTTTCTAATAATGCGGACTTCTGCAGACGCAGAAGTCCGCATTATTACTTTCCTCTTTTCCTATCACTATTTCCTTCCATCAAAAATCGTAACAGGTCTATAAACGAGCTTAACCTTGCTGCTGTTTTTAACTTCAGAAACGATCTTTTCTATTTACGATTTATTAAATCTTCCTCGGAAAATACCTCTTCAATTGCAGCTCCAGGCGCAACCATTGGCCATACCTTGTCATCACTGTCAATAATACACTCAATCAGTACCGGCTCGTTTAATGCAATCGCTTCCCGAATTACAGACTCTACTTCCTCTTTCTTCGTAATGCGATAAGCCTTTGCGCCAAGTGCTTCCGCGACCTTAACAAAGTCCACCTTATCACTTAAATTGGTATTGGAGTATCTCTGCTCATAGAATAGAGTCTGCCACTGACGCACCATTCCCAGAACATGATTGTTAAATACCATCTCTATGATAGGAATGTCATAGCGTGTTGCTGTAGCTAACTCATTCATGTTCATTCGAAAGCATCCGTCACCGGCAATATTGACAACGGTTCTATCCGGCATACCAACCTTTGCTCCGATACAGGCTCCCAGTCCATACCCCATGGTACCCAATCCTCCTGAGGTAATAAAGGTTCTGGGCAGTTTATAATTATAAAACTGAGCCGCCCACATCTGATGCTGGCCAACCTCTGTCGCAATAATAGCTTCACCGTTCGTTATTTCATAGAGTTTTTCCAATATATAGGGTCCGGTTAAAACCTCCTGATTGTATTTTAGAGGATGCTTTTTCATAAGATCCTCTATATGGCTAACCCATTCTTTGTGATCCAGCTGAGCTATTCTATCGTTTAATAGGCTTAACACCTCTTTGATATCTCCAATCACACTGTAATGGGTTTTTACATTTTTATTAATTTCTGCCGGATCAATATCAATATGGAGAATCTTTGCGTTTTTAGCAAACTTCTTCGCATTTCCCGTTACACGGTCTGAGAATCTTGCGCCAATGGTAATCAATAGATCACATTCCGTTACACCAAGATTGGAGGCCTTTGAGCCATGCATACCCAACATACCTGTATAACGATCATCCGTCCCGTCAAAAGCTCCTTTTCCCATTAAAGTATCACAAACAGGAGCATCCACCTTCTCCACAAATTCCTTTAGTTCATCATGGGCTTCTGATATAACTGCTCCGCCGCCGATAAATATAAATGGCTTTTTTGAATGCTTAATTAACTCTACAGCGCTATGGAGATCTTCTTCAGTGATATCCTCTATGGATCTGTTGATCGTTTCCGGAACCGCCGGAGTGTATTTTGCTTTCGCAGCTGTTACATCTTTGGTGATATCTACCAGTACCGGACCCGGTCTGCCGGATTTTGCAATCTTGAAGGCCTTACGGATTGTATCCGCTAATTTGGTAACATCCTTTACGATATAATTGTGTTTTGTAATCGGCATTGTAACACCGGCAATATCAATCTCCTGAAAGGAATCTCTTCCCAGAAGGTTAACCGCAACATTGGCAGTGATGGCTACCATAGGCACACTGTCCATATAGGCGGTAGCAATACCTGTTACCAGGTTTGTAGAACCAGGTCCGGAGGTTGCAAGACATACACCCACCTTACCTGTCGCTCTTGCATACCCATCCGCAGCATGGGAAGCACCCTGTTCGTGAGCAGTCAGGATATGTCTGATCTCGTGACTATGCTTATATAATTCGTCATATATATTTAAAATTGTTCCGCCGGGATAACCGAACACAGTATCTACGCCCTGCTCTTTTAAACATTCTATTACAATTTGGGATCCTGTTAATTCCATCTATACCTCCATTTCTACTCAGCTGATTGCATTCTCTGTCTTTTTCAGTGGTAATCTAATCTATCTTACTTATATTTTAACTACTACAATATTTTACTTAGTTTCAGGTGTTCTATCTTGTTTTATTTTATTTTCTCTTATTTTGCCTATTCTTTTTATTTCATCTTTATTGTTTTCTCTTATTTTGCTTATTCTTCTTATTTCGTCTTTATTCTTTTTTCTCTTATTTTACCTTAGGAACTTCTAAGATAGCACCTCTGTTGCCGCTGGTTACCATTGCTACATAACGTGACAGATAGCCAGTCGTAATCTTAGGTTCACGTGGCTGCCATTTTGCCCTGCGGGCTTCCAGCTCCTCATCAGAGATAACAAAGTTTAGGGTGTTAGCATTAATATCAATTTGAATGGTATCTCCTTCTTCCACTAAAGCTATGTTACCGCCAACCGCTGCCTCCGGTGACACATGACCAATACATGCACCTCTGGAAGCTCCGGAGAATCGTCCGTCTGTAATTAATGCAACGGAGGAACCAAGCCCCATACCCATAATCGCGCTGGTAGGGTTCAGCATTTCTCTCATACCAGGTCCACCCTTAGGTCCTTCATAACGAATCACAACAACATCGCCTGCTACAATTTTTCCGCCTCTGATTGCAGCAATTGCATCTTCTTCACAATCGAATACTCTTGCAGGCCCTTCATGCTTTAGCATTTCCGGTGCTACCGCAGAGCGTTTCACCACACCGCTATCCGGTGCCAGATTACCCTTAAGTACTGCGATACCACCGCTTTGACTAAAAGGATTATCAATTGGTCTGATTACCTCAGGATCAAGATTTCTACAATTCTTTATATTTTCACCGACTGTCTTGCCCGTTGCCGTAATTAAGTCAAGATTTAGCAGATTCTTCTTACTTAATTCATTCATAACGGCGTATACACCGCCAGCCTCATTCAGATCCTCCATGTAAGTATGTCCGGCAGGTGCAAGATGACAGAGGTTCGGTGTCTTTGCACTTACTTCATTTGCAATATCTATGTTTAACTCAAAGCCGCATTCATGTGCGATTGCTGGTAAATGCAGCATTGTATTGGTAGAACATCCAAGTGCCATATCCACCGCAAGAGAATTCATAAATGCTTCCTTCGTCATAATATCTCTGGGCCTGATATCCTTCTCTAACAGCTCCATAATCTTCATGCCGGCATGCTTTGCCAGACGGATTCTCTCGGAGTATACTGCGGGAATGGTACCATTTCCCTGTAAGCCCATACCAATGACTTCTGTTAAACAGTTCATGGAGTTAGCTGTATACATACCGGAACAGGAACCACATGTAGCACAGACCTTATTCTCATACTCCTCGACTTCCTCTTCGGTCATTGTTCCCGCCGCATAGGCGCCCACTGCCTCAAACATGGAGGATAAGCTGGATTTCTGACCTCTTACTTTTCCTGCCAGCATAGGACCGCCGCTTACAAAAATCGTAGGAATATTAACTCTCGCTGCTGCCATTAAAAGACCTGGTACATTCTTATCACAGTTAGGAACCATAACAAGTGCGTCAAACTGATGAGCCATCGCCATTGCTTCTGTAGAATCTGCAATTAAGTCTCTGGTCACTAAGGAGTATTTCATACCCTGATGCCCCATTGCAATTCCATCGCAAACAGCGATTGCAGGAAATACAATTGGAGTTCCTCCTGCCATAGCAACGCCTAGCTTGACGGCATCTACAATCTTATCCAGGTTCATATGACCGGGAACTATCTCATTATAAGAACTTACGATACCAATGAGTGGCTTCCTCATCTCTTCCTTCGTCAGCCCCAATGCATTAAACAGCGATCTCTGTGGAGCTTGTGCTATACCGGTTTTTACTGCGTCACTTCTCATCCTTTAACCACCTTTTCTTCCTATTATAATTATACACCGAAGAAAATGCTGCACATTTTCCCGGTGCCTGCCCGTAGGCTGTTTCTTTGAGTGCCCTGCAACAGTATCACAAATGAATATTCTGTCGCCTGACTGTCTCTATTACGCTCTAAATGTTATCCCGCCTTCGGGACACAACGTTACCTTAAAGTAGTAAAGTATATGATATAGTATTTCTCCGCAAAAATCAATGTTTTATTTCAAATTCAGCATGGAAGATTTTCCACTATAACTTATAATTATACGTACTATGAATAGGACATATAGTAAAAAAAAAGAATGTCCTTTCCCTTGAATTAAATTACATAATTTTACTTATTTTGAATTGAAATATGCCACTTTTTTCCCGAATTGACGACTTATTTTTTTCACCATAATTTTACATCATTTTGTTACCGTAAATTTTATGTAAAGTTAATGTAAAATCTGGTTAAAAAATGCGAAGAACATGTAAAAATCGCGTAAATTTCATCTAAAATATGATTGCTAATGACTTCTTTTCGTGATAAGATTTTAATGATTGGTTACAAAGTAGTAACAAAAAATTTAATATTGAGTTTTAGGAGGCGCAATTATGACAATTACTTTAGCTGAATTTCTACATCAGCTGACATCAAACCCGGCCTTATTTATAACGGTAGTATTGGTGCTCGGAGTTATTTTGGTAAATGGCTGGACAGATGCACCAAACGCCATTGCTACCTGTGTATCCACCCGATCCATCAGCCCAAAAAATGCCATTATTATGGCAGCGATCTTTAACTTTTTCGGCGTACTTGTAATGACTATGTTTAATAATGCAGTTGCTATGACAATCTATAACATGGTCGATTTCGGGTCAAATTCTAAAAATGCTTTAGTAGCTTTATGTGCTGCACTTTTTGCAATTGTTGTGTGGGCTACTGCTGCCTGGGCTTTTGGAATTCCTACCAGTGAATCCCATGCATTAATTGCAGGAATTACCGGTGCTGCCTTGGCACTTCAAGGTGGACAGGGTATCAATGGAGCTGAATGGATTAAAGTTATTTATGGTTTATTTCTATCTACCATATTGGGCTTTGGCTCCGGTTACGTCATTACAAAGATTATTGGTTTCATATGCAAGGGTATGGATCGCCGCAAGACTAGTTCCGTATTTCAAAAGGGACAGGTTTTTGGTGGTGCTGCAATGGCTTTTATGCATGGTGCCCAGGATGGTCAAAAGTTCATGGGTGTCTTCTTATTAGGTGTATTCCTTGCAAAAGGCCAAGGAGACGTATCCAACTTCAGTATCCCAATCTGGCTTATGGTTTTATGTTCAGCAGTTATGGCTTTAGGTACCTCCATCGGTGGCTACAAGATTATTAAGACCGTCGGTATGGGAATGGTTAAATTAGGTACTTTCCAAGGATTTTCAGCAGACGTAGCCGCTACCTTTTGTCTATTTCTTGCATCCACAACCGGTATTCCGGTAAGTACAACTCATACTAAAACGACCGCAATTATGGGTGTGGGAGCTGCAAAAAGACTCTCCAGCGTTAATTGGAGTATCGTGAAGGAAATGTTGTACGCATGGGTCTTAACATTCCCTGGCTGTGGTTTGTTAGGATATGTAATGGCATATATATTTATGAAATTATTTTAAATAAGGAAGGAAGTTTATCATAATGAAAAGAAATGACTATAATTACTTTGATGCTTTTGCAGATCTCTCAAAATATTCCTACAAATTAGCACTATCCTTACATGAAACCTTTACCAACTTTGATCCGAAGCTGATTACAGAGAGAGTAAAAGCTGCCCATGACATTGAACATAGCGCCGATATCGCAAAGCATGAAATCATGAACCGCCTGGTAAAAGAATTCCTTCCTCCGATCGAACGTGAGGATATCACCTCCTTAACTCAGGAAATCGATGATGTAACCGACTCTGTAGAGGACGTTTTAATCTATATTGATATGTTTAATATTCAGACCATCCGCCCAGAAGTATTAAAATTCACGGATCTGATTGCTAAATGCTGTAAAGCAATGGATGAAGCTTTAACTGAATTCAAGAGCTTTAAAAATTCTAAAAAATTACGCGATAAGATCATTGAAATCAATCATCTGGAGGAAGAGGGCGATGCTCTTTACGTAGATACAATGCGTAATCTCTTCCATACTTCCAAGGATCCAATCGAATTAATGTGTTGGACAGAAGTTCTTCACCGTTTAGAAAAATGCTGTGATAACTGCGAGGATGTTGCAAATATTATTGAAAGTATTGTTATGAAGAACTCTTAATTAGCCGATAATTTACTCAGGAAGAAATGAAGTACACCCCGGAAAGGCATGGTTAATTATGAATCTGGAAAAGCAAAAAGCATTTATTATTCATATTGTATATTTTGTATTGTTACTCTTATTAGTATATGTAGGGATTAAGTTTTGCCTTCCCTTATTAATGC
>JAEWMZ010000025.1 GCA_023392995.1 Bacillota bacterium | reverse complement strand
TCAATTCCCACCTGAATCGAAGCCTCCTTCACCATACTGCCCCTCTGCTTTAGCATTTCACCCGCTTTTTTCATTCTTAACTCATTAATATAGCTGATGACATTCATGCCAACCTCTTTCTTAAAGGATTTGCAGAGATAATTCGTACTGAAATTCACATGTTCAGCAATGGCTGTCAACGTCAGCTTCTGCTGATAATTCTCCTCAATGTACCTTAATGCCTTATTTATTTCATTCTTATAGAGACCCCCATTGGTATCAGACAACTCCCCAGACAGGAAAATTGCCTGCAAGGCCTGTTCCATATAGGAAAGCAATTCCCTGCTGCTGTTACAAAAGCGCATAAACTCCTTGAGATCCACCAGGTATTCATGCGTCTGCAGGCTGATATCCTTTGACTGATATTCCATATATTCTATGACCTTGATGAAGAAACGGCAGGTTATCTCCGGGTAAATATGCTGTTCCTTGCAGGCAGACAGAATTTCGCCTATGCTTGTCATACTTTCTGTAAACAGGGCTGTGCCGTTTCTCTGAATCAGCTCCGCTGTCTCCTTATAATGAACGAAGGACATGTAGTGCTGTGGGGACATTATTCTACGGTTTTCGATGGATAGCACACCGTAGAATTGAAGCTTCAGCACCTCCAGAAGTGACCGATAGGATTTTTGAAGCATTTCATAACCAGATACATCATAATCATAGCAAATTACAGGCTTCAAGGACTGATACACCTGAAAGCGGGTGGCCAGCTTTCCGGCAAACTGCTTCACCTGTAATTCTTCCCTTACATCCTTCATATCCAGTAGAATGCACAGACTGTATTGATCCGGAGCAAACCACAGGGAATTTCGATGCTCCTGCAGTGCTTCCAAAACCATACTCTTAATTAAGGTTTTTGAAAAAGCACCTGAGGCATTGCTGACCAATGGATCAAAGGCTGCATAGCAAAGTGAGTAATGGACTTCCTCCTGTAATAATTCTGCTTCCGGCTGGGATGTGGCAAACTGTTCCCAGGGCATATCCTGGGTTAGAAATTCCCGCAGAAAATTACTCTTATTGTCCGCCAAAGCTTCCGCACTCTCAGCAGCAACTGCTGCTGCCGATTGCTGCCGCCGCTCCTGAAACTTAGTCATAGCCTTGTTCAGCCGGTCTAGCAAAATATCTGCATCAATGCTTACCTTCAAAAGATAATCCGCGGCTCCGTACACCAGCGCACTTCTTACCAGCTCAAAGTCCTCAAAGTTGCTTAATACCAGGATCTCCCCCGCAAAACCTTGCTCCTTCAGCTTCTGGATCAATTTAATCCCGTCCATGACGGGCATCTTTAAGTCTGTAATCACCACCTGAGGCTCATACTTTTCCACCAATGCAAGCGCTTCTTCTCCATTGGAGGCTGTTCCGCAGATTTGATATCCATGCTGTTCCCATTGAACAATGGAACGAAGTGCTATTTTAACGATAGGCTCATCATCTACTAATAAAATCTTATACATTACCTTCCCCCCTCTTCTTAGGATCAACCGGCAGCTTCCCTTCCTCCTTCTCCGGGGCAGAATGCACCTTGGGTAAAGTGATGTTGCAGGTGGTTCCCTTTCCCGGCTCACTGGTGATATATAATCCGTATTCATTCCCGAAATTAAGCTGGATACGGTCGTTTACATTGGGAATTCCAATCCCTCCAAATCCCCTTGATTCTGTCTTTGCCATATCAAAGCCTTTGCCATTATCTGAGAGCTCTAATTTGATATGGGTATCCTCGTAAACGCATCGGACTCGGATCTCCATGATCATTCCGCTTTCCGAGGTACCATGAATTACTGAGTTCTCTGCCAGCGGCTGTAATATAAGCTTGGGCACCACACAGGACATCAGGCTTTCCTCGAGTTCATAGGATACCTGGAAATTACCGGCATAACGGATGCTCTGGATGGCAAAATAATTTTTCAGATTCTCGATTTCTTCCCGAATTGTTATGTACTCGTGCTTATCTACCAAAACATTTTTCAAAAGGTTCGCCAACGCTGTGATTCCGTCGGATACCACATGATCCTGATTCATTCCCGCCACCAAACGAAGGGAATTGAGTGTATTGAATAGAAAATGGGGATTGATCTGGTATTGCAGCATCTGCAGCTCCAGTTCCCTTTTCTTCTTTTCATCCTCCTTCTGCTCGCAAAGCAGCTGCTCCACCTTCTCCACCATATTGTCAAGATTATTGGATAAAAAGGATAGCTCATCCTTATGCCGATCTCTGATCCGCTCTTTAAAGTCTCCCGAGGAAATCTGCCTGCAATGTGTGATCATATGGCTGATCGGCTTGGATATACTCAGATAGATCACAAGCGTAATCGTGATACAGAACAATAAGAGCGGCAGAGCAACCATGATCAGCTGCCGGATTACGGTATCTGTCTCAGAATTGATATAGGTAAACGGAATAATAGATACAAAATAGAGATTAATGTTCTTGTTATAGCTAAAGGTTATGAGCTGGGAGCCTGCCTCGTTCTTCAAGGTAAATGACCCGCTCTTTTTAGGATACTTCTTATGCAGGTTTTCAATCAATTCCTTACTTTGATAGGTAACACCAAGAGGCACCGTCCGATCCCAGGAAGACAGCACGGTTCCATCCGGCTTCATGAACAGGATATTTGTTCCCTCCTCCAGGTTCACCGGGGTTAAAACGGTTTCTGAAAATAACTTTTCATCGATGGATATGACCGTATAACCCAGCACCTTGGTATCATTATAGCCATCCAGAATTCTTCGGCCAAGGGTAATGATATTACGGTGTCGGTAGGTCTTTACATAGCTCCAGCTGTCGTTCGGAACCTGCTTCCCAATGTCTTCAATGATCTTCATTTTATCCGCGTCATAAAACCCATCGTAGCCAAGATCAAGAAAGATGTTCCCACTCTGATCATATATGGTAATATTCTTCGCCTGAGCGGGATAAATAATCTGACTCCGTACCAGCTCAAGAATTTTACTGACCCTCTTGTTCTTTTCCCCGCTGGTCATATCATTTACCTTCAGTGCTTCCCGAATATCCTCATTAGTGCAGAAGGAACCGCAGAGGTATTGGTATTTTTCAAGCTCCGTTACCATATTCACATTGACGAGGGAGAGCAACTGTATCGCAGAGGCAGAGATCTTCTCCTCCATACTTTTACTATAGAGCCGAAAGGAAAGAATGCTGACCAGGAGCAGGGGTACAATCGATGTAATTAGAAATGTAAAGAGTAATCGATTTCGAATACTAATATTTCGAAGAGCCGTTAATTCCCGTTTCTTATTCATCCTTTTACAACCTTTCCAAAGCAAAGTGTTTCCCAGGGCGTGTCTGAAAAGTCCTTGTACCACTCTGCCCCCCCCCGCTACAAGCTGTTCTCAGACACACCCCAGCGTAATACCCTAGCGTAACCCAGCTTAATAACCCAGCGTAATATGCCCCAGGTAAAACCTATGTAATTATTGTTTATCCAATCATACCTCTATCATATATCAATTTATCCTATGTTTCCACTTTATCTTAAATTACTGCGGATTTTATATCCATATCACCCAGCAATGGTCGAAATCCAACTTTGTAACTGTTCCCTGGCGCTTATGCCTTTCACATTTTTCTCTCATTCTTAATAAGGGGCAACATATGTCCGTATCTTCTTTTCTCCCAATAATCATTGCTCCATTATTTGTAATCTGCCTATTTGATTGTAATTCTCTTATAAACTCTTTGATTTATCTGCACACTGCTGTTGCGGAGCTGCTCCTCCAGATATGCTTCAAACTTTTGGCGCGTTAGAATATCTCTGATTTGTTCCTTCATAGCGCTGAAGGAATATTCACTGTCCGTTGTATGGGACAAAAGCTTCAGGATTGAATAGCCGCTGCCTTGATCAAGAACCTCTGAATAGCCGCCAACCGACATTTCTCTTACTGCCTCAAGAATCTCTTTGTTGGATTTCAATTGGGAGCCTTCCTCGGTTAAAAGAAACGTTGCTTCATGCATAATTCCATCACTATTGTATTTTTGACACAGTTCAGAAAAGTCGGTTCCCTTCTCTAACATCTGCTTAGCCTTGGCAGCCTTGGCATATATTTCTTTTTTATCTTCTATATTATAAGAAAAATAAACCTCCCCTACTTTAACCTCTTCCTTATTCTTATATAAGTCAGGATTGCTATCGTAATATTCCCTAATCTCATCCTCCGATACGAGGAGAACGGTTGCTGCCAGCTGCTCCTCCAGCTCTAATCTAAGATTGCTCATATAGTAGTCATAGTAATCCTTCAGACTATACGCTCCAAGACCTGAGATTATTTTTCCTGTTTTTTGCTTTTTATTGTATTCATCACAGCTTTTTACCAGAGCGTCAAAGGATATGTCATCAATCAGTCCATGTTCTTTTGCCAGGATTTGAAGCACCTTTGCTTCGATGCACTGCTCATACCCACGCTTTTTCAGATTTTCCAAAGGGGATTCTCCATGATAGACCTTGATCCAGTAATTTTCCTGATCCTCAACATCATACTTGATCTTGAAGTAGGTTCTTACCGCACTTTTTTCTTTCTCCATAAATAATGAAAATTCTTCTTTCGTTACTGGCTCACCATTGACCTCCATTACAATCCGATCCTTTTTTCCTAATTCGAATATTGTGAAAGCCAAGACCAAGATGACACAGAGGAAAACGGCTGATAAAAGAAACAAATAAGGCTTTTTCATACATTTACTCCTTCGTTAGAATTTATTTTATTGATCAACGCAAGGCACAATCGCTATGGAATTCTAATTATTAAATGCTGCAGTTTTTTTGCTTCATTTTTGCCACTCCTATCTGCTGGAGATAGTACTGAATTTACAAACTGCGGCTTTTTTTCTACTTATTTTGTGTAGATTCTTAAATAAAGTCTGACTGTGGCTCCTTTGGATACCTCCCGGTATAGCAAAATTGATATGGACTTTATCGTCTAATAATATCATACCGATTAACTTTATTATTTTGAACCAAATCACGCATGCTGCGTGATAGCCCTTCTCAGTTTTTGCTGTGCCATATTGCTTTGGCGCAGCTTTTCTTTTACAATTAATTCATCTTAATGAAAGAAAACCCCTCAGATGA
>JAEWMZ010000004.1 GCA_023392995.1 Bacillota bacterium | reverse complement strand
TTATAATACATTGGTAGAGAAGAAAAATATCATGGCAACTTATTTACCAGCCTCCAATGTGCCGGCTTATGAAACGGCAGATGAATTTTTTGCCGGAACGAAGATTAATCAAATCTTGGCAAGCTGGATCTCAGAAATACCTGCAGTAAATACCGGTGCATATTCCTCAGAAGCACAAGCAGCACTTCTTGCGGTTACTCCTGATATTTTAAACGGAAAGGATGTTGACTCCTGCTTGGCACAAGCAGAAGAACAATTTAACCAGTCAACACAGGAATAATGTAATTAGCTTAATATAATAAAAAGGGGATTTTACAAAGCGTAGAGTTCCCTTTGAAGACAATCGTACAGAAGTGCCAGTTGCTGCAAGGAGGATTTGATGATTAAGAAAAATAGAATTGTATTTGTTGCCTGGTCAATGGTTTTATTGGCGGCGGCGTTTGTATTGATATTCAGTTACATACCCATGATTCAAGCTTTTTTTCTTTCCCTGCAAACAGGAAAAGGAGCGAATCTGTCCTACAACGGATTGGCAAATTACAAGAGGATGCTGGGGGATACCGCCTTCTGGACCACCATTGGCAATACCTTGTTCTACGCGGTGGTTCAAATACCGATCATGCTGCTGCTTTCACTGATACTGGCAGTTACACTAAATGATCCTAAGCTTAAGGGAAGGGGAATTTATCGTACCTGCATATTTCTCCCCTGTGTTACTTCCCTGGTATCGTATTCTATCTTGTTTAAAAATATCTTTGCGGTGGATGGCTTCGTAAATAATCTCCTGGTTAAGATGAATATAACAGACGCTCCAATTGCATTTGTACTTGATGCCAGATGGGCAAAAGTAGTAATTATCATAGCATTGGTATGGCGCTATACCGGTTATTACATGATCTTTTATCTGTCCGCCCTGCAAAACATTGAAGGCTCCATCTACGAAGCGGCACATCTGGATGGCTGTAATGCGGTTCAAGCCTTCACAAAGGTTACAGTACCGTTGTTAAGACCCATTGTCTTCCTAACGAGTATTATGGCGCTGAACTCTACGCTTCAGCTCTTTGATGAGGTGGTTAACCTGACAGGAGGAGGCCCGGGAAACGCTACCCGCACAATATCAGAGTATATTTATGATCTATCCTTTAACTTTGTACCCAGCTACGGTTATGCGGCGGCAGTGTCCTATGCGGTATTCTTCATTGTTGCAATTATTACGGTAATACAGAAAGGAGTTCTGAAAGAAAGATGAAAAAATTAGGATATCTGTTACGGCATGCATTATTAATTATTGTATCTTTTGTTTCGATATTTCCTTTCCTCTGGATGATGATCAGTATAACAAATGATTCCAAGGATATTACCATGGGAAAACTGTCCTTTGGACGTTCACTCATAGATAATATTCAGAAAGCATTTACCATGGCGGATCTGGGGAGGTCCTTCTTAAACTCCGCGGAGCTGGCGGTCATCATAACAATAACATCAATCATAATCTGTTCCCTGGCGGGCTACGCCTTTGTGGTGTTTCCTTCCAGAGGCAAAGAAATATTATTCATGGTATTAATTGCTTCCATGATGGTTCCTTTTGCAGCTAGAATCATTCCAATGTTTCGTATGTTTTCTCAGCTGAAGCTGCTTAATAGTTATCTTTGTATTATTCTGCCTGCAATCGGTGCTCCATTTTTAATCTTTTTCTTTAAACAGAATACCCATGCTTTTCCTTTTGAAACCATACAGGCAGCAAGAGTGGATGGATGCAAGGAATACCAGATTTTTTTCCGGATTTTTATGCCGATGATGAAATCGACTTATGCCGCTGCGGCTATCTTTGCTTTTATGGCGAGCTGGAATAATTATATGTGGCCTTTGATTGCACTGCAAAGCAATGAAAAATTTCCACTCCCCCTCACGGTTGCGAATCTGGCTTCCGGCTTTAATCCGGATTATGGGGTGATTATGGTGGGAATTATAGTGTCTACCTTGCCAACCATTCTAGTGTTCTTCCTATTACAAAAGCAGTTTGTGGAGGGCATCCTCGGATCGGTAAAATAGACGATTGTTTCTATAGCAGACTATAAGCAGAATATCTGTGGACAAGGCTTAAAATTAATGCTAATATTATTTAAAATATTTAGTTGAATTTAGGAGATGAAATATGGCCGTTAAAGCAAAAGAATTAGCCAGAATATTAGGGATTTCACCTGCCAGTGTTTCACTTGTTTTAAATAATAAGCCTGGAGTCAGTGATGCTACTAGAAATAAAGTATTTAGTGCAATTAAGGAATTAGGATACGAGGATTTATTATCGGAAAGTTCTGATGAGAAGAAGACGATATTGTTCCTGGTATATCGTAAGAATGGAACAAAGATGGAGGATTCTCCTTATTTTTCTCAAATATTTTCCGGCATTATTGAAGGTGTGGAATATCAGGTGAAAAACTGTGGTTTTAAGCTCATGATAACCTATGCGGACAGAAGCACCATTGCGGCAGAGGTTGAGAAAATCCGCACAGAGCAAATGGAAGGACTGCTCCTCTTAGCAACAGAAATGGTAGAAGAGCAGATGAAGCTTTTTAATGATATGCATGTACCTACGGTTATTATAGACAATTATATGGAGAGTGAGGATATGGACTGTGTAGCCATCAATAACGAACAGGGTGTTGATGTTGCGGTTTCTCATCTCGCTTCCATGGGACATAGAGATATTGGTTATTTACATG
>JAEWMZ010000457.1 GCA_023392995.1 Bacillota bacterium | reverse complement strand
TTATACTAAAATATTTATGCAAAATTTATAAATGTTAGTTTACTTATAATGAAAAGGGTGTTAAAATATCTTTCGTAAACATGAATTTTAATGAAAAATAGAAATATAATATAAAGGAGTGAAATCATGATTTCCAATCAAATTCTTCAAAGCACAATCGACGGATTAAAAGGAATCACACGTATCGATATCTGCGTTATGGATACGGAAGGTAAAGTATTAGCAACAACAATAGAAAATGCAGAACAATATGAGAACGCAGTGCTAGCATTCGTAGCATCTCCGGCAGACAGCCAGGCAATTCAGGGTTATCAATTTTTCAAGGTTTTTGATGAACATCAGTTAGAATATGTGATTCTTGCCAAGGGTGATAGTGAAGACGTATTTATGATTGGAAAGATAGCTTCCTTCCAGATACAGAATTTATTAGTCGCTTATAAAGAAAGATATGACAAAGATAACTTTATCAAGAATCTGCTGCTGGATAACCTTCTATTAGTGGATATCTATAACCGCGCGAAAAAGCTTCATATTGATACGGAAGCCAGAAGAGTGGTATACATTATTGAGACCAAGAATGAGAAGGATGCGAATGCATTAGAGACAGTACGCAGTTTGTTCTCCGGCAAGACAAAGGACTTTATTACCGCAGTGGATGAGAAGAATATCATCCTGGTGAAGGAAGTAAAACAGAATGAAACCTATGAAGATCTGACAAAGACAGCTAAGGTAATTCTTGATATGTTAAATACAGAGGCTATGACGAAGGTGCATGTTGCGTTTGGTACAATCGTGAATGAAATTAAGGATGTTTCCAGATCCTATAAGGAAGCAAAGATGGCACTGGATGTAGGTAAGATCTTCTACAGCGGAAGAAATGTTGTGGCTTATAACAACCTGGGAATCGGCCGTTTGATTTATCAGCTGCCAATGCCGTTATGTAAGATGTTTATCAAAGAAATCTTTGAAGGTAAAAACCCGGATGAATTCGATGAAGAAACGCTTACTACCATCAATAAGTTCTTTGAAAATAGCTTGAATGTATCAGAGACCTCAAGACAGCTGTATATTCATCGTAACACCTTAGTATATCGTCTTGATAAATTACAAAAGAGTACCAACCTGGATTTGAGAGTATTTGAAGATGCAATTACCTTCAAGATTGCCCTTATGGTTGTAAAGTACATGAAGTATATGGAGCAGTTAGATTATTAATAATAGAGGCTGTTGTGAAACATGGTTGCAAGAGAATGTTTTGCAGCAGCCTGGTTTTACACCATAGAGTCCGGGAGGAAGCAACGGTGAAATAAGCGGTTAACGGCTTTTAAAAGGACTCCATAACAGAAAGGTGGATCTGGAGACGTAAATGAAAAGAAATTTTTTTGCCGGATTGCTAACGGGACTTTGCGGAGCGTTACTGATCTTTACTTTGTTCGGAGCAGTACTTATTTATGTAGGGAATAAGGAAGGTCATGACAGCAATAGTGCAACAGTTTCTGATGGCAATACAAAGGCTCAGGCAAGTGCAAAAACGGAACAAATATCCTACCCCAATATTGTGAAGAAGTTGTCGTTTCTTCAAGGTCTGGTAGATGAGTACTATTTGGAGGATGTAAAGGAAAATACCTTTGCAGATGGAATTTATAAGGGGTTCATCTCAAGCTTGAAGGACCCATACTCTACTTATTACACAGAAGCTGAGTATAAAGCTTTGATGGAAAGCTCTTCCGGTATTTATTGCGGAATCGGAGCAACGGTGAGTCAAAATGCAGACACTGGCGTTATTACCATAGTAAAGCCCTTCGAGGGCAGCCCAGCGATGAAAGCAGGTATTTTGCCGGGAGATATCATTTATAAGGTTGATGGGAAGGAAGTTACCGGAGAGGATCTTTCAGAGGTCGTAAGTAACATGAAGGGAATCGAAGGCAGCAAGGTAGTGATTAGTATCGTTCGTGAGGGCGAGAACGAGCCGATTGACTTTACAGTTAAGAGAGCTCAGATTGAAGTCCCTACAGTAGACTATAAGCTGTTGGACAATAAGATTGGCTATATCTCCATCCTTCAATTTGATGAAGTAACAGTGGAACAATTCGATGCAGCAGTTAACAGCCTTGAAGCAAAAGGAATGAAGGGGTTGATTGTGGATGTTCGTGACAATCCGGGAGGCTTACTGTCAGCGGTAGTTAAGATCTTAGATCGTTTGGTTAAGCCGGGTCTTGTGGTATACACGGAAGATAAGTATGGCAATCGTGAGGAAGAGAAAGCGACAGATAAGGATGCGGTTACAGTTCCTATGGCAGTTTTAATTAATGGAAACAGTGCCAGTGCTTCCGAGATCTTTGCGGGAACGTTGCAGGATGATAAGGTGGCAACCATTATTGGAACCACAAGCTTTGGCAAGGGTATTGTGCAAAAGGTAATACCGTTATCTGACGGCAGCGCAGTAAAGCTGACGATTTCTAAGTACTATACACCGGGTGGACGTAATATTCACGGATTGGGTATTACACCGGACATTAAGGTGGAGCTGGATAAATCATTGAAGAAAGAGCTTTCCATACCGATGGAGAAAGATAATCAGCTTCAGAAGGCGATTTCAACAATTAAGAAGCAGATAAAATAATGCGGAGTTTAACGTAATTGGATTTTGATAGGGCTTTTTGACATGGATGTATACGTCTTTTACTGAATGTAATCCCTGAAAAAAGCATAAATAAGAGGGCTTGCCTCGGAGGTTGAGTTCTTATTAAAATTCTGATGAATCGTGTAATAGGTTAGAACTTTATATGAAAAGCAATGTAAAGATAATTGATTAAAGGATTGTTTTAAAGGGTTGATTAATAATAATTGAATTAAAAGATTGATTTAAATTGTAGTGAGTTATAAAGATTGGGTTGTGATTAAGAGAATCTGGCTGAGGCAGCAGAGGAGCTTTAATCACAGCCCTTTTTGCTTTATTTAAACTCAAAATCGTTCCTTGTCTATCGCAAAGGAAGGATTCGTACCAGCATAAGCAGTTTTCGTACACATCCTAGTGTAAATAGCAGAGCATTTCACATCTGGCAAGGAGCGTCATTGAGTACGAATGACCTTTATTGAGAGAACCTGCTTTGCTTCCGTCATTGTGAAATTCATAGGAACGGATATCCATTTAGTGCACAAGAAATAAAAATACATGAATTTTCTCAAAGAAAATTTGTAATTACTATAATGATAATTGAAAAAAAACCGATAAATAAAATAGAACATGTTGGAAACCAATGGATTTTTCGAACATGATAGGAGGATCAGTCAGCTGATTCTTTAGAATAAAAGGTGGTGAGCAGGATGCGTATCGATGCATTTAACAAGATTAGCGAGATTTATACAGCAGGCTCTGTAAAGTCTACTACAAAAGCTAAAGGGGCAAGCTTCAGTGATACACTTGAGATATCCGAACTGGGAAAGGGATATCAAGTGGCGAAGCAGGCTGTTGCACGCACGCCGGACGTCAGAGAAGCAACAGTGAAGGACATTAAGCAGCGCATGGAAGCGGGAACCTATAATGTCAATATCCAAGAGGTTGCTGACAAACTAGTTGATCAATACTTGGAATAAAGAAGGGTGAAATCAATTCATTTGCAGCTGCGGATGAATTGATGGAACAATTCATGATACCACCGGGGAGCTGCTAGGCAGCAGTCATGGAAAACCTGAGCAGAGAGAGGGTTCGCAGTGGCAAGTTTAATTGAAGAATTGATTGATGTTTTGGAACAGGAATATCAATTATACAAAGAATTGATTCCTATTGCGGAAGGGAAGACGCAGATCATTGTTAAGAATGATTTGAATTCCTTGCAGGAGATAACAAGCAAAGAACAAAATGCAATAGATCAGATCAGCAGCTTAGAGCATAAAAGAGAAGCGGTTATGCTTAATATAAAAACAGTTATAAACAGAAAATCAAAGGAGTTTAGTCTGAAGGATTTAATCGGTCTATTGGACAAACAGCCTAAGGAGCAGAAAGCTCTATCTATGATCCATGATAATCTAAAGGTTACGATACAAAGGCTAGTCGCAATCAATAATCGTAACCAATCCTTAATTCAACAATCCCTCGAGATGATAGAATTCAATATGAATTTTATTCAAAGTACAAGGATGTCACCGGGGAATAATACTTACACAAAACGTGCTTCCAGATACGATGCACAGATGCGGGGAACAGGGATGTTCGATGCAAAACAATAAAAAGCCAACAGACATTTGGCTTTGGTAAGGTGGGTGAAATCCATGAGTTCGTTGAGCAGCCTATATATAGGTGTGTCAGGTCTGAATGTAAGTCAGGCAGCTTTGAATGTAACCTCACATAATTTGGCTAATGTGGATACCACAGGCTATGTAAGGCAGCAAGTGGTTCAGACAGACTTTAAGTATGTGAAACTAAGTGAAACGCCATTATCAATGATGCAAAAAGGATTGGGTGCAAATTTTGCTGAGGTAAAGCAGGTACGCGACTCCTTCCTTGATAAAGCCTATCGACAGGAATCGGGCCGGGAGGCTTTTTATGATGCACAATATGAAGCGGTTAGTGAGGTGGAAGGCCTTTTTGGTGAATTGGAGGGAGAAACCTTTCAAAATGTGATCGGTAAGTTTTGGACGTCTCTCCAGGAGCTTGCAAAAGAGCCGGACAGTATTGTTACAAGGGCATCCTTTATTGAAACAGCTGTTACATTTGTGGAGAGAGCAGATAACATTGGGAACCAATTAAAGGATTACCAGATTAATTTAAATACCAAGATTCGAGATCAGGTAGACCGAATTAATAAGATTGGCGACGAAGTTAAAACCTTGAACTTAAAGATCCGGCAGTATGAGAGTACAGGGAAAGAGAATGCCAATGACCTGCGAGATCAGCGTAATGTACTGCTGGATGAGTTGGGTGAGATGGCTAATATTACATATAAAGAAAACTCCAGCGGAATCGTAACGGTGAATTTGGAGGGCGTTCCATTTGTCACAGAGGATGTCGTCTATCCTATGGGAACGACAAAGATGAGCGAAGATTCTGAGATGATAAAGCCGATTTGGAAAGCATATGGCGACGTAGATGTCTACAATCTGGATACAGCGTATGCTGCTGCTAATAATACAGATATCGGATCACTGAAGGGATTATTGGTTGCAAGAGGGTCGAAGCAGGCGAATTATACAGATATTCCCCTTCGTGAGAATTATGAGTCAGAGCCTTTATATAACAATGCGGTGATTGATTATAACAATACCATTAACAGCTCAGTGATCATGACGGTACAGGCTCAGTTTGATCAATTAATTCATGGAATAGTAACGACCATTAATGATATATTAGCGCCTAACAAAGAGGTAACGCTAACGGATGGTACCAAGCTGAAGATTCTTGATAAGGAAAAGGCTCCGGTTGGGCTTGATGGTACTACCATGGGCGAGGCACTCTTTAATCGTAAGTCCACAGCACGTTACCGGGAAGAAGATATTGACATGGAAGACGGTACGCATGAGACGGTAATGGTATACAATGAAGAGGATGCGACGGATAACTATTCCCTGTTTACCTTGGGTGAGATTGAGGTTAATCCAAATATATTGAAAAACTATTCCTACATTCCTTTGTCCAGCAATACAGGAACCGGTGATTACGATATTGAAACTGCTCAGCAGTTATTAACCTCCTGGC
>JAEWMZ010000475.1 GCA_023392995.1 Bacillota bacterium | reverse complement strand
TATTTCACTCCATATTTATTACTACTTTTCCTGTTTTACCGGTTGCAAATATCTCAAAAGCCTCCGGGGTTTTATCCAGCGGAAAACGATGTGTAATAATCTGGGCTGGATGGATCTTCTTTCGATCCAGCAGCTCTACTAAACGTTCCATATTACCGACGGACGTTACCCAGGAACCATGTAAGGTTAAATTCTTATGTAATAGCAATGGGCTGGGTTCAAAGGTTACTGTTCCCTGTTCACCGAGAAATACCACATTGCCCCACATCCTTGCAACCTCCAGACAGCTATGACGCCCGAGGCTGCTGCCCGAACAGTCAATTGCAACCTCCACCCCTTTTCCTCCGGTCATCGCAAGAACTTTATCAACCAAACCTTCCTCACTGATCAGTACTTCTCCTGCTCCAACATTTCGCGCCATTTCACAGCGTTCCGAGGAGATATCTACTCCGATGGTCTGTGCGCCAAGTGCATTTGCCAATATAATCGTTGCCAGTCCTACCGGTCCCAAGCCCATAACCAGCACTCTGTCCTTACCGGATACATTGGCACGTAAAAGACCCTGATAGGCAGTCCCAAATCCGCAGGCAATCATGGCTCCATCTTCGTAGGTGAGGAATTCCGGCAGATGAATGCAGGTGCTTGTATCCGCCACCATGTATTCCGCTAAAGCGCCATCCCTTTGCCAGCCATAAGCACGCCGCTCCGGCTGCTGACAATTTATGAAAAAGCCCTTCCTGCATTCATCACAGTATCCGCAGCCTTGAATATGATAGACGACTACCCGGTCTCCTTCTTTGAAGTCTTTCACATCCTCTCCAACTGCAACTACCTGTCCGCTGGGCTCGTGCCCTGCAATCACATTGTCATATCTCGCACCCCCGGTTTTGTCCGTATGCTCATAATAGATGTACTTTAAGTCACTTCCACAAAGGCTTGCTGCCTTCATTTTAAGCAGTACCTGCCCCGGCCCCGGTGACGGCACTTCGTACATCCCGGCTGCAACCTTTGCTCCTCCCGGCAATTTCATACCTAACATTTTATCTGGGATTTTACCTGTCATTTTCTTACCCTTCCTTTCCCTTATCTTATTCTTGAGTTATTAATATCCTGTTCATGTTATTGATTATACCATAGGTGTTTTGCTACTAAAATTCAGTATTCTTACATTTGATGGACTATTTAACTATCCGAATTCATTATCTCTTTCGTACTCAATTTGTAAAAGGATTTCCTTCCTAAAAAGGATCTCTTTGATGCTCCATCTCTGATCAAACCCGCTTCAGCATTCTCTTGTGCCTGATTGCGCCCTGGTCATTTGGATGCCCCTCTAATATCCGGTCAAAGCTTTGTTCTGCAGCTTCTAATTTTCCAAGGCCAAGGTATCCTAAGCCGATCAAGTAATTGCAATAGATCTCATTGCGTAGCTGTATATCATCTGCAAACACCTCAATCTCAGGAAGTGATACTGCAAAATAATCATACTCTACCTGATCAAACAGATGCTTTTCTCCAAAGGCCAGAAGCTGATGATATGCTTTTCTCGCTGCCGGGGCATTCCCTAATTCCTGATGTGCCAGTCCCTGATAGAAAATGGTATCAGCGGGCTGGTCATTGTAATATAACACACTGCCAGGTTCCTCCAGTCCGATGGAAGCTTTTTTATAATACTCTGCTGCTTGTTCGTGATTGCCCAGGCGGGAATATGCTTTCCCTAGGTAGTAGTTAGCGATATTGTCCTGCGTATTCGGAAGCTTTCCTTCCCCTAAATTAGCCGGATAGCTCATGGTTGCCTCCAATAGCTCGATGGCTTTCTTAGTATCTCCCAAATCCAGCTCTTGAAGTGCTTTTTCCGTTAATGCATAACGATATTGGGTGCTGACCCGTCCTTCTCCTCCTTCCCAGGGATGGAAGGAATGAGATAGGAGACATTGTATTGCTTTGTCATACTCTCCTGTACTACTTAGCAGTGTAATATATTCAAGATAAAGTACATCCCTTGTTTTCACAAGCTCAAGCCGTGCCTCCAATAACTCCAGGCGCTCCTTATTACGAATTCCTGCCCTCGCCCTTAACTGATCGTATTCCAACAGGAATCTGGCATAATCCGGCTCCAGCTCATAGGCGATCTTCATAAAATGCATAGCTTTGTCCGAATTTCCCTGCTTATTATAATAGTAGATCGCAAGATTACGGCAGGTCATAGCATAGGATGCATTTTCCGCATAAGAAATCTCCCAATGATTACCGGCTTCTTCATATTGCTTCTTGTCATAAAATAAATTTCCGAGATAATAATGAGCAAAGGGTGCCTTTTCTAACGCTGCAATGGCACTTTTTAGTATCTTAATCTCAATTACTTTATTCGGAAAGCAGTAATCAGGATTCGCAGCCTCCCCTAACCTATATTGCTCCTCCGCCTTCGCTATGGCACCAGTTAAGGTATACACATAGCCCATATAATAGTATACCAGAGGCGTTTTATCCTCGCAGGCTTCCAAAATCCCAATTGCATCTTCATAGAATCCTCCTTTCAGGTAATCAAGAGAAAGCTCCAGATAATTATGAGCCGGATAGCGCATGATTTTTTTCCAGGCAGTGAGCTCTTTTTTATTCCTGGCTTGTTCATAGAGACAACCCATACACAAGGGATCAATATTAATACTCTCCTGCAAAAGTACTGTATTATCTCTTCCCAGCCGTCTTAAAATTGCTGCCTTTAAGTACCTAGCCTTCCTATTATGCCAGTTACGGATCAGCGATTGATCGACAAATTCCAGTGCCTGCGCATATTGCTGCCTTCTGCTGCTTAAGCAGGCAAGCCAATAGAAGCCTCCGCTTTGGGTCTCGCTGCTCCAGGTGGATTTATAAAATGCATCATACGCCTTTGCCTCCTCCCCTGCCATTTCCAGTGCAAGACCCAAGTTAAAATAGCTTTCGCCATAATAGGGATTCGGATTTTTCCAGGTCTGCTTTTCGATTGCCTTTTCAAAATGCCCTATTGCTGCTCCTATGCCGCCCCTTTTGAACAGGAGCATTCCATATCCGTTATTCAGACGGAGATCGGAGGCATCCCGCTTCAGTCCTTCCTTATAATAATCTGCCGGCTCATAGGTTGCATGACGATATTGCTCCAGATGGAGCGCACCCAAGTATAATTCCTCCGTGGATTTAAGCTCCGCAGGCGGCAGCAGACGCTTTGCTGGATTTGGGGCAGGCTTTCTTTGTTTCTCTTCTGCTTTATATTGAACCAAGGGTACACCTTCTTGATCAAGGACAGTCACAATGCACCCCGCGGTTGTCACCAGCATCGTGTCAAAGAAAGCTTCATAGCTTACTAAGGGTGTTAAATCAACCTGTTCACGAAAGAGTATTTCTCCGTCTAAGCTTACCTTAATCTCGGCCTTCTCATAAGAACCGGAGGTATAGAGCTTGATTACTGCTTTTCCCTGCCGGATCTCATAATTAATTACTGCGTCCTTAGTTGCATTCTTCACATGTCCAACGCCTTTATAGGGCATAAAATACTGCGTAAAGGTTTTCTCCTCATAGGGCTTAAGCCAGGTAAAATCCGGCTGGTTATCTGTGAATACTCCCGTCATTAATTCAATATAGGGACCATCTTCATCCGTTAAATTCCGATCCCAGGCAAGTCCAAAATCACTGTTTCCCCAGGTCCACTGCTTTTTACCGGGTGAGACATGATGGTCTGCTACATGAAGAAGTCCTGCTTCCAGCTTTTCGTCATAGTTTCCGATGAAGTCAAAATCGGAATGGGCGGCCATATAGGAGGTAGGCACTTTAATATTCTTGTATCTCGAAATATCAATTCCCTCGGAATAGTCATATTTATAATATTCTCCTGTGGCGATAGGGAAGGTGGATACTGCGCGCTTTCCGTGATCCATGACAGCATGGACATCTGGGGGAAAAACAGAATATGTATTTTCATTTACCGGAACTGCCGGATTAGCCCACCACAGAAAGGTTTGTGGGGTGTCTGTAGCATTGAATAGTTGTCCTTTGATTTCGATATAAGCCTTATCCGGATATAGGGTGAAGGCTCCCATCCCCTTTGTGCCGTACATTTTATCAATCTCACTGACATACACCGTACAGGAACCATCCTTATTTTCTGTATATTGATAATCTACCGGACTAAAGGTGGAGGGTCTGTGGTGCTGGGGCCAGTTAAATTCAATACCGCCGGATATCCATGGTCCCGTAAGCCCAACGAGAGCCGGCTTAATCACATGATTATAATATACAAAGTCATAATCATTAGTTTTATCAAGTGCTCTTTGAATTCGTCCCCCCAGTTCTGGAAGAATCATTAGTTGGAGATACTCATTTTCGAGAAAAATTGCCAGGTAGGATACCTCCTGCTTTTCCTCGGAGATTTTCTCAGTTATCGGTAAGGGATAAACCTTTCCGGTACTACCCTGGTACGCTCTTTTTTCGATGAAGAGCGGACTCTTTTCTGCCTGAGCAGTTTGATAGGTTGGTATTGTAACCTGTTCCTCCCAGACCTTAACTTTTTTTATTGTTTGCATCATTTTTCCTCCTTACGCTTGTGTTCTATGCTCCGTATCGCTATCGTTTCTGTCATCATATTAGCATAGTTTTTCCTTGATAAAAATATCATATCCCAGCAAAAGATGGACAATATTCCACTGTAGTGCTATAATCTTGTTATGAAAAACTTGGAAATCAAAAAACAAGATGGCTTTAAAGACGAACAGTATATCATCATACCTACAGAATCATTTCTTGAGTATGCGCAGCATCCTATGATAAAGGCGCTGTATTTGACTGATGTAGGTTTCTTTCCTAATGCCGTTCACCATTACCGGGAGCGGGAGGAGGGTATTGAGGAATATATTTTAATCTATTGCACGTCAGGGAAAGGCTTCATTCAGGTAAATAACAAAACCTATGAGATCCGCAAAGAGCATGCCTTTTGCATTCCCAGGAATACAAAGCACAAATACTATGCCAGTGAGGAGGATCCCTGGAGTATTCTATGGGTGCATTTCAAAGGAACCAACACTCAGTTTTTCCCTCTGGATGATTGCAATATTATTGAGATTAATTCCCCTCATGCGAACAATCGAATGATGTTCTTGTTTGACTTATTATTTCGCGTTCTGGAACGAAACTACACATTGGGGAATTTTATTTATATCTCTCAGGTCTTATCCCTAATTTTATCGGAGATTTATCATCGGGAAAAAGCAGACTCTACCAGCAAACAGAACCGTCATATTACGATTATTGTTCGATATATGTATCAGCATCTCCATGAGAACCTCTCCCTGGAGGATCTCTCAAGAGAACTGAATCTGTCGAAAAGCTATATGAATGCTATCTTTAAAAAACATGCGAAGCGTGCGCCGCTGGATTTTTTTATTAATCTAAAAATGCAAGAGGCCTGTAAGCTATTAAGATCCACCGATTTGTACATCTTTGAAGTAGGAAAAGAACTGGGCTATGAGGATCAGTACTACTTTTCTCGTATCTTCAAGAAGGTAGTTGGGGTATCACCAAGGGAATATCGAAATGGCGAATATATTCTTTATGATAATTTTGACAGCTAAATAATTGTAACGCTGTCATTTAAACTCCAATTATATGTTTAAACTCTATATGTTAAAACTCCTATTGACTAGCACCTTAGGTGTTAGCTTATGATTGCCTTGGAGGTGATAATCATGCTGATTCATGAAGCAAGTAAAATAACAAATTTGACAAAAAAGGCAATTGAGTACTATACGGAACAGAAGCTGCTAGCTCCCCTTCTATTGGATAACGGCTATCGGGATTTTAGCAGCAATGATATCGAATGTCTTAAGAAAATCTCTGTTCTTCGTAAGCTTGGACTAAGTATTGAAGATATAAAAACAGTCCTTGGTACTATGTCAAGAAAAAGTACAAGTTAAACGTGAACTTTTCTATTAACATGCTTCATTGTTATGTTCCTGCCATTCCATCTCATCCAGTTTATTCCAATACTTAACCTCATATTCGTTAGGCG
>JAEWMZ010000450.1 GCA_023392995.1 Bacillota bacterium | reverse complement strand
TCCTAAGGGAAGTCATATTCATTTTCAGACAAAGTCTACTGCACGTTATGCCTATTTTGTATATCCGGCAGATTGGCAGTCACAGTCATAAGTTCTTGTCTTTGTTATAAAAATAATAAAAAGAGCGATATAAAAATGGCAGGTTACTGATTCAGTAGCTCGCCATTTTTTTTTAATAAGCGAACGTAGGTTGAACTAATTAGAACAGCGGTGACAGAGGAAAAGCCTGGTGCAAATACAGCCTATATTAAGTTCACGATTATTTCACTGGCAAATAAATTCGATTCACGGTACAAAAAACGGCAGGTTGCAAAATTGGCAATCTGTCGTTTTTTGATTGAAAAATAAATAGAATTTTATCGGTTTATGGGATATAATGAGAATAGACATAAAATGGGAAATGGTAGGAAGGAATAGAATTTTTCCTGAATGATATAAGATTTATTCAATTGTGGTTAATAAATATAGATAGGAGTTAATCGAATGCGTCAGATCATAAAGTTAGTTCTTTTCGTTATAAGCATAGGCTTCATATCTCTTTTTAGCGGCTGCAGCCACATGGAGTCTCCTAAGCCGGAATTAGGAGTACTCGATCTTAATGATTGGCATATTGAAGATTCAGGAATATTATCACTCAATGGTGAATGGGATTTTTACTGGAATCAATTATTAACCTACGAAGAAATGAACCGAAAAAAACCAGATCTGATTGTGCAGGTGCCGGATAGTTGGGATAACTACAGGCTAAGCCAAAAGCCTTTGCCCGGTCTGGGGGTGGCTACCTATCGGCTGAGAGTTAATTCAAAGCTCGCAAAAGGAGAATTACTGGCATTTAAGATAAGGACGATATCCAGTGCTTACAGATTGTATATTAATGACGAGTTGGTTGCCGGGGCTGGAATTGTAGGTCGGGATGCCAAGGAGGAGAGGGGGGAGTATCGCCCTAAAACAGCGGTCTTTCGAGTACCAGATAATCAGTTTGATATCATTATTCAGGTATCGAATTATCATTATGCAAGGGGCGGATTATGGGATCATCTTTATCTGGGCAATGTCGAGGAAATACATGAGTATGATAACAGGCTGACCGGAGGAGAGGCTTTTTTAATTGGGATACTGCTAATCATAGCACTTTTTCATTTTGCTCTTTTCCTGTTATTAAGAGAGCTTAGATATCCGCTTCTCTTTGTATTCATTGCCTTAACAGGAGCTATTTCGGTTGATACGGCAGGACAGCTGTTGTTGATTAATCCGATCATACCATTTCGATATGTTATTACTATTTGGTATAGTGCAACTGGATGGATGGCATATTTTTTAATGCTCTTCATGAATGATCTGTTTCCATCCGATTTTTCTCGTCGGACGGTTAAGGTATATACCGTGATTATCCTAATATTACAAGGGATATATATTTTCGTTGATCCTATTTATTATACAAAGTATGCGGTTGTTTCGAACCTGAATGAAGTAGCAGCCATAACCCTGTCCTTACTAATCATCCTATTTGGTAAAAAGAAAAGCTATAAGCATCGAATTTTGAATGCAATCAGTATTCTTATTGTATTAATCGCATTGGCGCATGATATTTTATATATGACGAATCGCCTGCGAGAACCGGAAAAAGAGCTCTTTTATATCGGAGTGGTTCTTTCCCTGTCCTTGCAAATGATCATACAGGCACAAAGAATAAAAATATACTTTGACAATAAAGTTTCAGCGGAGCTGTTGCTTTTACAGGCACAAATTAAACCTCATTTTTTATATAACACCATCAATACAATTATTTCAATTTCCCGCTTTGATGCAGAACGGGCAAGAAATCTGCTGATTGATTTTAGCTTGTACCTTCGAAAAGGATTTAATCTAAAGGACTCAAACCAATTAGTTTTATTGTCTGAAGAATTGGAGCTTGCCCGGGCATACATAGCCATTGAAAAGGCCAGATTTGGAAAACGTCTTACGGTAGAATTTCATATACAGGAAGGCATGGAAGCCTTGAAGGTGCCAATGTTGATTTTGCAGCCAATCATTGAAAATGCGATTATTCACGGTGTATTGCCAAAACCGGAGGGTGGAAGGGTGGATATTAGTATTAGCCGGGAAGGCCGATGGCTTTCTTTTCTGGTAGCGGATAATGGACAGGGAATTGATCAGGTCTCTCCGGAGGCTCTATTAGAGGAAAAGGAAAGAGGAATTGGTCTCTCCAACATTAACTTACGTCTTCGAAAGCTCTATAAGAGAGGACTGGAAATAAAAAGTGAAGTGAATAAGGGAACAGAAGTTAAGTGGTACATTTTTGTTAATAGGAGCTGATAATAATATGTTGGATGTTATTTTAGTGGATGATGAGGAACCTGCGTTACTGGAGATGGAGTTCTTATTAAGGCAATATTCGGAGATTCATATCGCTGGGAGCTATACCAATTCCTTAGAAGCTATGGAAAAGCTGGCGTTATTAAAACCGGATGCTATTTTTATTGATATTGATATGCCTCAGCTAAATGGAATAGAGTTTGTGAAGCAGCTGCAATATGGCAATCGTAATGTGAACGTGATTTTTGTAACAGCATATGAAAAATATGCTGTGGAAGCATTTCGGGTAGAAGCAATGGATTACCTGCTGAAACCGGTGATCAAAGAACATTTGGATCAGACGGTGTCTCGTCTCATTAGCAGAAAAGGAAACTATCACCTGGCAGAGGAAAAGCTACTGGAAGTAAGAGCCATGGGACAATTGCAAATCCGCTGGACAGGAAGCCAGGTCATGAAATGGCGCACTGAAAAAGAAAAGGAGCTGTTTGCATTTTTATTAAACAATAGAGGACGGGTGGTGACCAGAGACAGAATTTTAAATGAGCTTTGGGGTGAGTATCAGGCTGACCGGGCTGTGCGTCAGTTACATAATGCTATTTACTATCTGAAAAAGACCCTCTTGGATTATGGAATTAAACAGGAACACATTCATATAACCGGACATTATAGCCTGCAGCTGGGCAAGGT
This sequence comes from Bacillota bacterium, assembly GCA_023392995.1. Taxonomy (GTDB): domain Bacteria; phylum Bacillota; class Clostridia; order Lachnospirales; family Lachnospiraceae; genus Mobilitalea. Next base: position 4,229 of record JAEWMZ010000450.1, on the reverse strand, counting down.
ATGGTATGACCGTGACTATATTGAGAGTAAAATGGCAGGTTTAGCGCAAATACAAGGAATCGAAGAATTGGAAAGGCTTCTGGAAGTGTTCGCCGGAGGATATCATCAATATGAAGGCTGGTCCTGGGTGGAACAAGAGCGGGAAATTTTGCGACAATCTGAGTTAAAGGTTCATATACTTCTTTCAAAAGAATATCAGGAGGCTGGTCTGGGAAATAAGGCAGAGCTGCTCTTAAAAAGGGCATTTGTAAATAATCCGTTGGAGGAACTGATCTCAATCCGGATTATGGAGCTATACATAAGCACCGGAGAATTTGCAAAAGCCATGAAGCATTATATGGAATATCAACATTTTCTGAGGGAGGAACTAGGAATTCCTCCTCAAAAAAATATTAGGAAGCTATATGAATCAATTGTAAATAGTGAAACATAATCATTCATAATCTACATTAATTCTAACGATAGAGTAAGATATCGCTACCATCAAAATATCAGATCCATAATGGCTAATACGCATGAGCGAGCTAGCAAGTATGGTATCTTTGCCCGGTAATAGCAGCCTGATATTGACGGTATTGAATATCAGTATTATAATATCGATAAGATAGAACTCATTGATCGGATAAGAATACAAAAACAAGCAGGAACAGCTGCAACATGTGCCTGCCAGGATAGGAGACTCTAAAATGAATGGAAATGTAAGACAGGCCGTGACGACCCAGGCGTTACATCGAATGCCCTACTATATTCAGCAGCTGAGGGTGCTGCAGGAACAAAAGGTGGAAACCGTATCCGCACCGAAGATTGCCGAGCTGCTTAACTTGAATGAGGTTCAGGTACGGAAGGATTTTGCAGCAGTATATTCTACCAAGGGAAAACCGAAAATGGGGTTTGTGGTTACAGAATTACTTACCAGCATGGAAGACCTTCTTGGGTATAACAATGCAAATGAAACGGTAATCGTTGGAGCAGGCTCATTGGCACAGGCGATTATGGCACAGGAGGGCTTTCAGGATTACGGCTTAAAGATTGTAGCTGCTTTTGATGTAAATACAGAGCGCATCGGCTCAGACATCAATGGTGTTAAAGTACTTCCGGCGGATAAGATCAGTAATCTCTGCCGGAGAATGAAGATTCATATTGGAATTATAACGGTTCCGGCTGCCCAGGCACAGGTGGTATGTGACCAGCTGGTTGCCGGAGGAATTCTTGCCATATGGAACTTTGCTCCGGTGCACCTGTCTGTGCCGGATCACATACTAGTGCAGAATGAAAATCTTGCGGCATCTTTGGCGGTGTTATCAAATCACTTAAAGATGTCGATGAGAACCCCGGAGTTTTAATTTTGTCATTGCCGGCGGAAGACAATTGGCAGAATTAATGCAATAAGAACTATTTAATGCAATAAGAACTAATTATGCAAAAAGAACTAATTAATGCAAAAAGAACTAGTTGATTCGATAAGAACGAGTTGTTTCAAAAGGAATAGGAAGCAGGTTAAATGAATACACAACATTTGAAATATGCGATAGAGGTAGAGCGTACCTGTTCAATTACACAGGCAGCAGAGAATTTATATATGGGGCAGCCCAGTTTAAGCAAAGCAATTAAGGAACTGGAGGATTCCCTGGGTTTTACTATATTCGAGCGAACCTCAAAGGGTGTAACTCCCACAAAAAAAGGCATAAAATTTATAACCTACGCAAGGAATGTGCTGAGCCAAATTGAAAAAATGGAAGCGCTTTCGGATTCAGCTGACTTAGACATTCAGAATTTTAACATCTCAATTCCAAGAGGCAGTTATATTGCGGATGCGATTACAAGCTTCATATCTGAATTGGATCAAAGCAAGGGGATACAAGTTAATGTTCAGGAAACCAATTCACTTCAGGTAATCAATAATATTATTGATGGACCCTTTAACCTGGGAATCATCAGGTACCAGACGGAATATGAGAATTATTTTGTGGATTATCTGTCAGAAAAACAGCTTTGCTTTGAACCAATCTGGGAGTTCGAATTTTTAGTGCTTATGTCGGAAAAGCATCCATTGGCAGGCAGTGAAAAACTGGAATATCAGGCACTGAAGCAATATACAGAGATTGTCCATGGAGATATCAGTATTCCATACATTATGCAAAGCAGCAAGCCGGAGGCAGCAACGCAATCCTCAAAATGTATCTACGTATATGAGCGGGGAAGTCAGTATGATCTGCTGGCGACAATACCATCCACCTATATGTGGGTTTCACCGATTCCTGATAAATGGCTGCAGCGCTATCAGCTGACACAGCGCAAATGCAAAGCCTCAGGTCAGCGTTATAAGGATGTGTTTATATATCCGAAGAACTATAAGTTCACCGAGCTGGATCGAAGATTTATTGATAAGTTGTCAGAGGCAAAAAATGAGGTAACTTTTAAGGAGTATCGATAATTGAATTATATAGGATAAAGCAATCGATTAACAGACGGTGTAAATCACTCAATATATCGTTGGCAAATTCAGCTCACTTTTTAGGAGAACAAAAAAGGATTGGTTTATGTTGACCAACGATAGTATGTACCGTTGGTCAACTTGTAAACTACGTCTAAATACCTAACTGTTCTCAGAATTAAAACCTCATATGCTACAAACACGTTCTCCTGGGCACATAGGTGAAATTAACCACCTTGGATTCAATCTCAAAGTTATCCCCATTCAGTCGATCGGTCACAATTCTCATACATTCATACCCCATTTCTCGGATCGGAACCTCAATGACAGAGAGTGGAATAAATAGATTGTCATAAGTATCGTTATCATGAACTCCAATGCTGATAATCTCCTGATTTTCAGGGACTGCGATCAGATTGGTGTTGCGAATAAAATTCAAATAACTGATGGCAAGTCTGTCATGCAGGCAGAACACGCAATCAGCATGTTGAAACAGATTTTTGGCCTCCTTTACTGTTTCATAGGAGGAAGTAAGAGAATTTTCCTGAGTATTAATAACAGTCGTTATGCCGCCGTAATTACTGAAGGTATTCATAAACCCAAGCATGCGCTTCTCACTGTAGATGTAATGCCCGGTTTTTGTTGCAAAAACAATTGCATTCTTTCTGCCGTGGGCCGCGAAAATCTCGGCAGCCTTAGCTCCAATTTCTTGATTTTCTACGATAGCATGACTGTACTTTTGTGAAAAACGGTTGTAGAGTACAATTGGTGTAGAAAAGTCGGTACGTTCCAGATAGTCCAAATCCTTAGGGGAAGCCGTACATACTACGGTTGCGGAGTACATGGATAGATGCTCCTGCTGCACTGAGGCAGAAAGACAATCAGGAGTGAACAGCCGAAGCACAATTTCAATATCACTTTGGGTCTCTTCGATTAGTTGCTGCATTCCGTGTATAAATTCAAACAGTAGCGGGGCACGGTAATCATTCGCCCAAAATACGGAAATGTACTTTTTCGTATTATTATTCCGAAGCCTTCTGGCAGATATGTTAGGAGTATAGCCAAGTACCTTAGCGGCATCCAGTATCTTCTTAGTTGTTTTCTCTGATATATTTCGATCAGCAGCTTTACCGCTTAGTACGATTGATACGGTACTTGCGGATAACTTGGTATATTCAGCAATTTCACGTATGGTAGCCAAGAGTGTTGACCTTCTTTCTTCTCTATATTTTTTGATCTATATTTTTATTCTATAATATTAAATCTATAGCATTAAATCCATATCTTTAAATCTATATCTTTAAATCCATATCTTTAAATCCATATCTTTAAATCTATATCTTTAAATCTATATCTTTAAATCTGTATCTTTAAATCTATATCACTAAATCTATATCATTAAATCCATAGCATTAAATCCATAGCATTAAATCCAACTTTAAAACTATAACTTTAAATTTATAACTGCATGAAGTTTTTCGATTTCTACATACCAATATCTTATTTGGATGTAGTACAAGGTTGTACTACGCTATAAAAGAAACACAGAAAATGATATATAAAACAAGTTTATCATAGTATAGAGAGTTAAGCAAGTCATTATAAAGGATATTACTGCTAGAAACTGATCTTATTATTAAGTCTGGTTTGTGCAATACATACATATTACGCTGAAAAAATTGTGAAATGTTACGAAAGATGAGCCGCAGTAAAATGTCTGATTGACAAATCGTATAATGAAAATTATAATCTAGTTATTACTAATTAGTACAACGTTGTACTAAAGTTGTTTAAG
>JAEWMZ010000428.1 GCA_023392995.1 Bacillota bacterium | reverse complement strand
TTGGTATCTGTGGTGAGCACGGTGGAGATCCTTCAACCGTTGAATTCTGCCATAAGGTAGGCTTGAACTATGTATCTTGTTCTCCTTTCCGTGTGCCGATCGCTAGATTAGCAGCAGCACAGGCAGTATTAAATAATAAATAATATTGAGATTTCAACATTTTTCGATGGTTTGACTTAGGTTAGACAGCACTTTAACAAATATATATATTGGCACTCTATCATGTAAAAGTGGTAGGGTGCTTTTTTGAAAGATGGAAGTTCCAACAGTCACTCCTCAGACGTTGAATATTTGGAATCAAAGAACTTTCTAACATGGCTTTCCGAATTGGAAGATTTAAGTGACTTTTTTCCTGAATTGTTGTTGCAAAAAGTAATCAGATTGGTTAAAATTTATATGGATCAAGTATATAATATCTAAATATTGGATTTGTTAATAGAAAATTAATACAAGGGAGCTCAATATGAAAAAGATTTTATTGTGTCTATTGTTAGTGTTATTACTATCAGGATGTTCAAATAATTCAATGAATTTAGTTTATACTAATGATAAAGAGATTGCAAATGATAGTAACAGTTATAATTTGACTGATGACAAGCAAAATATTGATGGGCAAGTTTATACTGGAGAATTTGAATTTGAGGGAATGGATACATTATGGACATATGAAACTGACCAGGATTGTAAAATAGATATTTCATATTTATTATCTTTATCGAGGGGAAAGGCAAAATTAGTATTGATTACTCCTGATGGGGCAGTAACTAATATTGTAGAAAATACTGATAATTCTAAACAAGATGAATTAACTACGGTATCTTTGTCACTTTTAAAAGGTGAAAATAGAATAAAGTTGATTGCGGCAAATAAAGCACAGATTGAGTTAGAGGTACAGATTGATCAAGGTGATTTTGAAAAGTTGGGGTGGTAACAGTAAAGTGTTTTTCAATACTAACCTGTGCACCACTACTACATAGGCAGTAGATAAAATATCGAATGTGTATACTAAAGATAAGAGGAATTTAACAGAGTATAGACTAAGGCGGTTGATCAGTCATGTTGTACCCATATATGATTTTAGCTGATGAAACGGAAATAGTTCATTCTCATATCATCGAAGAAAATGGCATTCAATGCGTGGAGGTTCATTTTGAACGCCCGACAGAAGACGGGTTTGATGTAGCCAGATGCTCATTGCCGACTTATACCTGAACGAAGCGAGAGGGGTTTACCGATAAGGAAATGGAGAGTTTTGATAGATTTCTCCATAGTAATGCTCATTTATTATATAAATATGCTGCTTCGGGAGGTATTAATATTGCCTAGTCTATTTCAAGTTGGTGGGTATAAAGTTTTTTTAGTCAAATGAAAATAACGAGCCGATTCATGTGCATATTGGTAAAGGAAAACCAAATTCAAATGCAACAAAGATATGGCTAACAGCTTCCGGAGGATGTATTGTTGCTGATAATGGAAGCCGAATACCGCAAAACGACTTGAATGAATTATTGGAGATTGTTTCTGCACAGTATCTTCTGATATGTGATGAGTGGAAAAGTCATTTTAGAGAAGAAGATATCAAATTCTATTGTTAAATCTGCTGTCTTTGATATAATTGATGGTGGTACTTTCATTAAGGGCAGTACAGGCAGTATTGAACAGTAAGTAAGATGCGTTTTTCTGAGTGAAGAGAGTAGCTTTTCTTATGAGTAAGTAAGAGACCCTTATATTGACTGTAAAGTTGATATAGGGGTTCCTTTTTGCTATACTTGAAAAACTTTTATGTAATATGAAATTTTCAAATTGGGTATTTAAGTGATTGACTACGACAAAAGAGTGCATAAAAAGTAGGACTAAAAAATACGAATTGTATTAATATAAAGAGGGGTTCATAATGAATGATTTGATGAGGATGAATGACGTCATTGAGTATATAGAAGACCACTTGGAGAGCGAAATTGATTATAATGAAATTACTAAAATCTCGGGTTATTCGTGGTTTTATACTAAAAGGATATTTTCTGGTATAGCAGGTGTGACAATATCTGAATATGTAAGAAGGCGAAGAATGACTTTATCTGCCTCAGAATTAATAGACAGTGATATACGGATATTGGATTTGGCAGTAAAATATGGTTATGAATCAGCAGATTCTTTTTCACGAGCTTTCCGAAATGTACATGGAGTAAGTCCATCTGAAGCCAGGAAAGAAAAAGGAGTCTTAAAGACGTATCAGCCGATGTCATTTATGATTTCGGTAAAAGGGGAAAAGGAGATTGCATATAGAATGGAATCTCATAATGAAATGCGCATTGTTGGCCTTGTCAGACATTTTAAGGCGCCTGAAAACAATGAAATGGATGTTAATACGTTTTGGAATCAGCTATATTCCGATGGTAGTCATCATAGGATAGCAGAGCTTGCTGATGGAGATATAAGGGGAGTACATGGATTTCTACATGTAATTGATCATGAAACAGTTGATTACATAATAGCATCTTTTTCGGAGCGACAAGTTCCAGATGACATGGAAGTTTATACAGTTCCTAAATCAAAGTGGGCTATTTTTGAGGGAAAAGGGCCTGTAGGAATAGCAATTGAAGAAATATGGAGAAGAATATATAGTGAGTGGCTACCTTCCACAAAATATACACATGCAGAGACAATAGAAATTGAGTGTTTTCAATACGGTGATAATAAAAGGGATGAGGACTTCAAATTTGAAATATGGATTCCAGTTAAAAATAATTAATTGAAAGGATAATAATATGGGATATTCAATTTTTGAAAAGACTATGGCAGACATGACGTGGCAGGAGGTTGAAAAGGCGGCAAAGGAAAACCAAATAGTTTTATTTCCGCTTGGAGTTATTGAGGAGCATGGAACACATCTGCCACTAGGAACGGACTCTTATTATAGTTATGCTTCTTGCAGATGTATATTAGAGGAATTGAATAATCAAGGAGAGCAAGCATTGATTGTTCCGCCATATTATTGGGGAATTAACCATTGCACAAGTGGATTCCCAGGAACTTTTACGGTGAGACCAGAGACTATGAAGGCAGTTCTTGCGGATATCTTTAAAAATCTTCATGATTGGGGGTTTCATAATATTTTCTGTGATAATTGTCACGGTGACGTAATACATATAAGGGCAATTTTGGACGCAATCAAAGCTGGCAGAAATGACTTTGGTTTAAATATCCGTATGTTAGTAGATTTTTGTGATTTAAACCGAATAGGATTAAAGGGAGATGAGGACTTTATTCTAACTTTAAATCCAGAGTATCCCGAAGAGTTTTATTCAGGAATGGTTGAATCAGAAATAGGCCTGTTTGACATTCATGCGGGTGGATACGAAACTGCATTCATGAAATATTATTTTAGTGATTTGGTAAATGAGGAGGTTGCACAAAACCTAAAATCTACATCATTAACCAACGAGGAGCTCGAACAGTGGTTAATAGGTGGAGAAACAATGCGTACTCTGTTGCCATTAGGATATGCAGGTAATCCTGCTGGTTACAAAAATATTGCAAATATGGATTGCATCCAGAAATTTATGGCTGAATATAGCGTGA
>JAEWMZ010000467.1 GCA_023392995.1 Bacillota bacterium | reverse complement strand
CGGTCACTACTCTGGGTGTTACTCAGACCGGAGATGGTAAGCTCAAGTTCAACATCAGTGAAGGTGAGGCGATTGACGCACCGATTCTTTTAAATGGTAACACTTCAACCCATATCCGATTTGCTCAAAAGCCAGCAGACTATATGGATAGATGGTTCCAGGAAGCGCCAACTCATCATCTAGCCTTATCGGTTGGACATAATGCAGAATTATTTACCAAGGTGGCACAGCTGCTGGAAATACCCTATTCAATTTATTAAACCAAGCTGCGAGCAGCAGGTAACAGAATGGAATCTCCTTTTGTTACCTGCTCTTGCTATGCAAGCACAGATATGAGGGCTTTGCAATCACCTTCGTTTTCTTATAGATTCAATCGTATGGAGCATCCGGTACTCTTTTGGAGAATAGCCGGAATAAGCACGAAAGACAGCAGAAAAGCTGGAAGGGTTCTGAAAACCAATTGCTTTCGTAATCTGCTGCACCTGGCTATTGGAAGTGAAAAGTAAGGTCTTTGCTTTCTCCATTCGGATGCCAGTTAAGTAAGCGGACATCGTGCTGCCTGTGATCTGTTTGAATAAGACAGATAACTTACTTTTACTCATACAGGCGACCCGCTCACAGGCAGTCAGACAAAGAGGCTGATCAAAACTATCATTCAAGTACTGTATGACAGCTTCAACAGCCTGGCGGTCTGCGGCACAGATTCTGCCATTTTCGGTATAGGCTAACAGTTTTGTCTGTCGATCCATTAAATAAAAGATAAATTCTTTGAGCTTCGCTTCGTAATAAAGTCCATTTGCGTAGGAGAGTGGAAGCGAACGGATCTGACTCATAATCAAGGAGCCTTCTGCGAAAGGGGTAGCGGTATTCAAGATCTGAAAGGCGTCATAAAAAACTGCCGGCTCCAGCTCCGGTACCGATTGCAGAATCTCTTGACAGAAGTTTGGAAGAAGTGTAAGTCCTACGGTCTGAACTTTCTGGTTTTCTATTAAATCCAACTGAAACGCCGTTCCCTGACCAATATGTCCTTCCAGGCTATACCCCTCTGACACGGAGCAATCTGCATGAATGGAGTCAAAATCATTCCAGTATATCCTTGTCTTCTTTCGGTAGGAAAAATTTTTAAAGGTGATGAAAAAGCGGTTTGTATTTTCATAAATCCGGTAGGTACCAGCTCCAAGCGCGGGGTCGAGCTGATAGATATCATGTCCGGCATCTAGTCCGGAATGATAAAACCCGCATTGGAAAAGCTGGTCAGAGATCATTGGGGTTTGGGTTTGAACATGTTTCAATTGCTGCAACCTCTCATTCTATTGATAAATTCCACAAAATTATTGCTGACTTCCATAGAAGCCCAGGGTCTATTGACTGGGTTAAATTATTTTTATATGATTGCACTTGAGTTAGTAATATCTAACTGTAACACTTTTTATTCATTTTTTCAAGTAAGAATCGAGGTGTATATGTGAGTGAGAAAAGAAAATCCGGCATGAAGCGATTACTGGAATTATCGGAGCAGAAGAAATATCTGATTCTCGCAGGCTGTATTCTGGGAGGGACTGGAACGGTAGTGCAATTCATTCCCGCCATATTGGCTTATCAGGCTATGTTAAGTGTTACAAATTCCATTGCCGCCCGAGCACCCTTTGATGCCGGCTATATCAGCAAACTGGCATGGGAAGCCTTAGGGTGTTTCGCAGGATATGGTCTGTTATTTTATTTGGGCAGTATGTGTACCCATGTGGCAGCATTTGATATCCTTTATAGCCTTCGTATTAAAATTGCCGACAAGCTGTCAAGGCTGGGTATGGGCTATTTTCAGGGTACTTCCTCAGGAAGTGTCAAGCAGGTAATGAATGATGACGTGGAGAATATCGAGAAATTTATTGCACATCATACGGTGGATCTGGTATCTGCCTTTGCAGTTCTGGGGATAAGTGCAATTACCATGTGCTATGTGGAGGTGCGGCTTGCGATGGCGGCTTTTTTGCCAGTCATCTTAGGAATTATTGTGTATGGAAAGAGCTATAGCGCTTCTCGCAACAAGATACTTACGGAGGAGTATTATAGGGAGATCTCGTCTATGAGTGGAACCACGGTAGAATATGTGAATGGAATGTCAGTGCTAAAGATCTTTGGCCACGCTGGAACCTCCTTAAAACGCCTGGAGGATCACATTATTCGCCATGGAAAGGCACTCAAATCCTGGAGCCGCGCCTTTGCAACACCAATTTCATTTTTTTCCACAGCCATTTCATCTCCGCTTACACTAATTATCCCGGTGGGTGTTATCTTGTCCTTTAGGGAACCGGATTTATCGGTATTTCTTCCCCGCTTTTTCTTCTTTCTATTGGTGGGAGCAAGTATGAATCTGCCCCTTAGCAAGCTGATGTTCCTAGTTTCCATGATGTCAAAAATAACAGAGGGAGTAAAGCATATTGATCTGTTGTTGTATGCAGAGGAAATCAAAGAGCCGTTAACACCTGCGAAACCAAAGGATAACAGCATCCAATTTGAAGGGGTATGCTTTTCCTATGGGAAGGAGGAGGTATTACACCAGGTCTCATTTTCCATCCTGCCTGGTGAGATTGTAGGACTTGTAGGCCCATCCGGCGGCGGGAAAAGTACGATTGCACAGCTGATTGCCAGGTTCTGGGATGTACAGAAGGGTTCCATTTTGATCGGAGGCGTGGATATCAGAGAGATTCCCGTAGAAAAACTTATGGACACGGTTGCCTTCGTTTTTCAGGAAATTTATATGTTTCGCGATACCATTGAGAATAATATACGAATGGGCAGTAAGGCATCCCGGCAGGAAGTCATTGCTGCGGCAAGAGCGGCGCAGGCAGATCAATTTATTCAGGCTTTGCCCAAGGGATATGCGACTGTTCTGGGAGAGGACGGCATAGCACTTTCCGGCGGAGAGCAGCAGAGAATTTCCATTGCCCGTGCGATTCTAAAAGATTCACCTATCGTGATTTTGGATGAAGCAACCGCTTATGCCGACGCAGAAAATGAAGCAAAAATCCAGGATGCTTTTTCTGAGCTGACCAGGAATAAGACCGTTCTGGTTATTGCACACCGTCTATCGACCATTACCGGTGCGGATAAGATATTGGTAGTAGAAGACGGATACTTAAAGGAAACCGGAACCCATGAGGTACTCATGGATCAGCAGGGGACTTATGCGAAGCTTTATCAGGCTTATATAGGAACTCAGAATTGGAATCTGAAGGGAAGCGGGGAGGTGACGGCATGAAAAAGTGGCTGAATCAGATATCTATGGGCAATGCAAAGCAGTTGCTGCATCCGGTGCTATGGCAGGTATTGGCAACCATTTTCGAGGCGATGCCCTATGGCTTTACCCTGATAATCCTCTTGGAATACATCGGAGCCTTAAAGGAGCAGAGAGCATTACAGCTTCCCCTCCTGATCGGACAGTGTGTTGGAATCGGGATTACGACGATGCTTCTGTATTTCATTAATAAGAAAGCTTATGTATCTTCCTCCGACATTGGCTGCTATGTGCAGGAGGAGGCACAGCGAAAGCTGGTACAGCATATGAGAAAGCTGTCAATGGGGTTTTTTGCAGGTCATGATCCTGGCAGCTTGTCCAATCTGGTAGTTCAAGACAGCAACAATCTGAATAACATGATTGCCAGACTGCTGCCAAAGATGACAGCCGGATTTATTTTTCCAGTTATGGGGCTGTTGTTTTTATTCTTTCTGGATTGGAAAATGACGTTTGCCATGCTGATAACTCTGTTAGTATCCGTACCGCTGATTTTTTTAGCCAGGTATCTGGTTGGCAGGCTGGGAAGAAAACAGACAAAAGCGATGAATGAAGCCACTTCACGTATGCTTGAGTATATTGGAGGGATTCGTGAGATTAAAGCCTATAATTTGGGCGGAGGCAAGTTTGAAAGTTTAAAGAACTCCTTTGAGCAGCTGAAAAAAGCGAGTATTTTGCAAGAAGCACTGGCAGGACCCAGTATATCACTATCCTCCATTGTTCTGCACGCAGTCCTTCCGGTGATGATGCTGTTGGGCAGCTATGATCTGATCGGAGGAAGAATTACAGCGGAGGTATTTCTTATTTTTCTGATTATGAGCATGAGAATTGGTGACCCTCTTTTGATGGCGTATACCTTTTTGGCGGAAATCACCTTTTACGGCCTTTCTGCCGCCAGAATCCATGAGGTCATGGAAACCTCACCACTACCGGAGCCTCTTGAAGTGAAAGCCATAGATAGTTCTTCCATCTCTTTTCAGGATGTGAAATTTGCCTATCATACCGATAAGGCTCCCGTGCTAAAGAAGATCAGCTTTCAGGTACCGGAGCATACGATGACAGCGCTGGTTGGACCTTCAGGGTCAGGAAAATCTACGATTACAAAGCTGATTGCACGCTTTTGGGATACGGACAGTGGTCAGGTTTGTATTGGGGGTACTCCTTTGACTCAGCTCCAGGGAGAACAGCTTTTGGCTAAGGTCGCCATGGTTTTTCAGGAGGTATATTTGTTTCGAGATACAATAAGAAATAATATTGCTATGGGTAGACCCGGCGCGACCCTGGAGGAAGTGATGGAAGCGGCAAAGCTTGCTGCCTGCCATGATTTTATCCTGAAAATGCCAAGTGGCTATGATACAATCATCGGAGAAGGTGGAGGAACGCTTTCCGGTGGCGAAAAACAGAGAATCTCCATTGCCAGAGCTATATTAAAGGATGCGAAAATCATACTTTTGGATGAAGCCACTGCGTCCCTTGATCCTGAAAATGAAGTACATGTTCAGAAGGCTCTTTCTAATCTGGTAAAAAACAGAACAATCGTAGTGATTGCGCATAAGCTGCAATCGATCAAGGCGGCGGAGCAGATACTGGTATTACACAATGGGGAAATTATTGAAAAAGGGAGACACCATGAACTTATCGAACGACAAGGACTTTACAATGATATGTGGCGTGAGCAAAGCCGCGCAAAAAGCTGGAAGTTTAAATAGGGTAAAAATAAATTTTGAAATACCAATGATTGATCCACGAAGCAAGCGGCTGATCCTTCTTATGATAAGTATCTATTCCTTTTCCGGCTCAGGGCAGATTGTTACAGAAGCAATCGGTGTTCTTCTGATCTGCTTGCTGCAGCTGATCTATGGACAGGCTGGAAGCTGTCTTCGAAATGCCTTGATCTATACCATCGTTGTGCTTCTTGTCCTTTTTTGCAGCAGTGTACCAAATCTCTGGGTTTCCATGCTTTCAGTGATGCTGGTCATGATTAGAAAGATGTTTCTATATATTAGCCTCCAAAACCAGTTATTAGCTGTTTTTCGATCTATTTTACTATAATTTGAGAAATTATGCTTAATTTCTCAAATAGTGCTTGCAAAATTCCAACGATACTTATAACCTATACATATAAATTATACATAGACAAATATAGGTGATAATAGGCCAAGTCAAAAAGAGTTAAAACGAATTGAAGAAGGTTTATTGGAGGAAGATGTATGAGTGGGGTTTTAGAAGCATTAAAGATTGTATTACCAATGGTATCTGAGATGGTTGGTGCTGATATACAACTATCACTTTGTGATCGTACACATGCGCTGGGGGTATGGGAGGCGAAAAATTTCCAATTACCGGGTGCGGTAGTTGGAGCGGAGCTATCCTGGGATAATCCTGCACATCGGAATATGTTAGAGGTGATGAGAACCGGAAAAGGCAGTGTAAGCATTCTCCCGAAGGAAATGCTGGGAGAAGCCATCAAAGGAATTGTTACTCCGGTATATGATGAGGGTGAAGTTGTTGGAGTAATTGCTTGTGCTTCCTCGTTAAAGGAAGCAGATCAGATTCTGGAATCGACGAAAAGCTTATTTGGGAATCTTAGTCAGACCCAGGATGCAGTTGAAGAAATTGCAGGCGGAGCAGCCCTGTTATCGGAGAAACTAAGTACAATCAACCAGGCTTCTGAACTGATGACGACGCAGGTAGCTACTGCTTTGCAATGTGTTTCCGGGATACAGGCGAATGCCTCAAAATCCAATATTCTGGCACTGAACGGCTCCATAGAAGCCGCGAGAGTCGGTGAGGCAGGAAGAGGCTTTTCGGTCGTTGCTAAAGAAATGGGAACCTTTGCGAAAGTAAGCGGAGATACAGCGAAGCAAATTAATGATGTGCTTGCAGCAGTTTCGGAGTCTATTAAAATAATTACAGCAGAGGTAGCTGAAGTCAATGGAGTCGCTATGCAGCAGGCAGCATCCACTCAAGAAATCACAGCAGCATTAAGTGATATTACCAACCAGGCCTCTGTAGTTGTGGAGTTTAACCAGAAAATGACGTCATAATCTTAAGAAGAATTAAGATAAAGATTTCGTAAGTGCCAAGATTGACCCTTTGCTGGAGGAAGCGGCTATGCAGGAAATGATAGCTGTTTTACAGCGTTGCTATCATGGTGTCTCTTAATAATTCTTAATAGGATGCAGCTAGGATGCAGGAAAGTACCCTTTGTTATGACATTTTGTCAATTTCAAGGGGTACATTTTTATATGGTGAAGCAAAATTGTCGACTCATTCCATATTTTGTGATAATATATCCATAGTATTGAATAATTTAACAGCTAGTGCAGAGAAAGGAACTGACTTATCATGGCAATCGAGAATGTAAAAGAGTATTTTGGAAAGTATAATATGGGAGATAGAGTGCTGGAATTCACAATGTCCAGCGCAACGGTAGAGCTTGCAGCGGCTGCATTAAATTGTGAACCTAAAAGGATTGCAAAAACGCTTTCCTTTCTGGTAGAGGGACAACCCATACTAATTGTCACGGCAGGTGATGGGAAGATTGATAACGCAAAGTACAAAGCAGAGTTTAAAACAAAAGCAAAAATGCTTAGCCCTGAGGAAGCAGTTAATTTGATCGGGCATGCAGTCGGTGGTATTTGTCCCTTTGCAGTGAAAGAGGGAGTTGGTGTATATCTGGATGAATCCTTGAAGCGTTTTGAGACGGTATTTCCGGCTTGCGGCAGCAGTAACAGTGCAATTGAGTTAAATCTGGAGGAATTGCAGCAATATTCGAATTATCAGGCCTGGGTGGATGTTTGTAAAGATTGGAATTAGTTTATTCTTTTTTTAGAATATTATCATTGGCAAGTCCAGGGAAATTGGTTATACTAAAAATAATAAATAAGATCCTAGGATTTAGAAATAACCATGTAAAACAAACCATTTTACAAAGCGAATGATCGCTTGGAAAGTTTGTGATGCGCTGTGTCCACAAACGTTCCAATACATTTCACAGCGCAGAAAAGAGGAAAATATGCTAAATGAAATTACAGAAAAGGTAACTAAGATTACAAGTACAATTACAAGTAAAGCCCAGGAAACCATCGATCTTGCCAAATTACAATCTGCGATCCAAAAAGCGAACCAGGACAGCGAAGAAAACTATAAAGAAATCGGTAAAATATATTATGAGAATTTTGCACTGGAAGAAAACGAATTATTTATGGAGCAGATAGCAAAAATCAAAGAAAATAATGCGAAAGTAGTATCCTTACAGGAGCAGATCCATCAGCTGAAGGGCACTAAGGTCTGTGATGATTGCGGCAAGGAAGTTAAGCACAACATGAGCTTCTGCCCATATTGCGGTAATAAGCTGGAGGAAGAGGCCGTAGAAGAACCGGCAGACGAATTGCACGTAGAAGAAGTGGTGATAATAAACAGCGAACCGGTTACTGAGGAACCGATTACCACTGAACCGATCACCAACGAAACCCAGGTTGTAGAAGCGGAAGCAACGCCTATCACGGAAGAATTATAAGTATTAATCAGTCATTTTATGGAGAGAGAAAAACACGAAGTTGTCTCTTTCCTTCAGAGAGAGACAGGGTCATAAAAGATTCTGTCTCTCCTTGTATTTAGAGCTATGCCAAGGCAGGTTTTGCAAGCTCCTTTCACAGGTTGAATTAGGTAGGTAATTGTGAAACTCATTAACTGAAGATATTGTATACACAGCAGATACTGTTTCGGAGCGGAAGCTAAGCCCGAAGGAAGCGTTGGAGCGAAGAAATAGTACCTGCTGTGTATACAATTACATAAACTATATGTTTCGCAATTGCCTAGTTGAATTAGATGATGCCTTTCTCTCTGGCCTTCTCTACAGCCATCATTCGCGAGGATACACCCAGCTTTCCGAAGATGCTCAGAACATGGGTTTTCACGGTAGCATGTGAAATGCACAGACGCTCGGCAATCTCTTTGTTCGTAATCCCACGAGTGAGTTCTTTCAAGACCTCCAGTTCCCGCAAAGAAAGCAGTTCTGTCCTATCCGGTTCTTTTTCTGCTTGCTTGCCCTTACATAAAGCGAGAATATCTTGGAGAAATAATACTTCTTGATCATTAAGCAGATTTTTATTTGTTTTATAAGCCTGCTCCAGCTGTTCTAATAGAGGGAGCAGAATTTCCCGCTCCAGGTGAAAAGGCTGTTTGATGCCATCGGCATAAGCGTAGTGGATTGCCTCCAATAGCAAATTCATAAGCTCTCTTTTATTGTGGGGCTCGGTTTCCCGAAGCAATAGATTGATTTTGAAAATCCCTGCCTCAACTACCCTTAATTTGTTGTGCTTTTTTCTCGAAAAGGAAAGAACCTCATCTACTTGCTCCATTGCTATACCAGGTTCCATCGATTTTAAACTGATCCTTGCCTTTAATAGTTTGAAAAAGGGTTGATTCGCATATTCAGTTTCTTTTTGCATCTCTGCCAGTGCTTCCGTAGCCATTTTATCTGTTAGAAGATTTCTGCAATCCAATTCAAAGAGCAGCCGGCTCAAGGTAAGAATGCTATAGCCACGATTATTATTGATTAGAGCTTCTATTTCCTCTTTGGCCCGGTTATCATCCCCCGTCAGGAAATTCAGTTCGGCTTGGTGAAAACCTAAAGTAACATCTGTAATGGGGCTCGAGAGGTGCTGCTTTATTATAAAATCCTGAAGTGTTGAAAGCAGCTCCTCAGTTTTCTGAAGCTCCATCTGACGCATATAGACACCCATCAGACCAAAGTAGTAATTTGCTTCAATACCCAGCATAAAGGAGGTGCTTTTTAAAAGAAGATTTCCTTTCTCATAGCACTTAAGACTTTCCACCAGATCTCCGGTTTCTTCATATATCTGTGCTAATTGATCCACTGCAAAAAAATCCACATAGGTATTGGAACCAGAAGAGATACTAAGTGCTTTTTTGATACAATCCTTAGCCTCGTCGTATTCCATAATATTCATGAGTGCGATGGCGTTTTCAACCAGAAGAACAGCTTTCATAACATCTCCAAGCTTAAGCTGATCAATCTGGTCTGCCCGTAAGGCATGATATTTTGGAATAGCATTGGAGTCATCTATTACATAGACCTCTGCAAATCTTATGGCGGTAAATAGATCGGTGTCACCGTAGTGTTGTTTGAAGGCATGATACAGAAGTCTGCTCCTTTCAATATGAAAAGCAGCTATATTATAAATAAAGCACTGAGCCAGCAGCTCCGGTTCGTCCAAAAGAACCTCGACGGGCAGCTGATCCAGGTATTTGTATATCTCCGTTTGCCCGGACATTGATTTTGCCACGCGTAAAACATCAGTATAGGCACCGCATTCATACCATAACCTTAAGGCCTCCTCCTGGTCATTTTCCTGTTCAAAGCAAGAGGCTGCCATTTTATAATACTCCATTTGCTCCTTATGAGAGAGTGTGTGGAATTTCTGTCTTAAAAAATCTTGTAATATATTATGATATCTGTATATTCCCTGCTCCTCATCCAAACATATGATAAAAAGATTCTTTTGGATGAAACCATTTATCATTTCATTATAAAGTGAGCTGGTTAGCTCTTTGAATAGGGTCTGGCATATGGATTTGCCAAAGTAAGTCAGAAAACCTGTTTTTATAAGAAAATCCCTTTCCTGCTCTGACAATGCTTCAAAGATTTCACGATTCAAGTATACGGTGGCAATTCCCCTGCCAGTCAGTAATAAACGATTCTTTCCACTCTCCAGCACCTTAGCGGCTACTGCTAATTGCAGGCCGCCAATCCAGCCCTCTGCATAGTCCATGAGCATTTCAAGCTCAGGAGAAGCCTTTTCAAGTCCCAGTGTATCCGTTAGAAAAGCCTGCTCCTGGGTCTTTGTTAAGTACATTTGTGAATGATCAATGTATAATAGGCGACCGGATACCGCCAGATCTCCCAGATACATAGCCGGTTCTTCCCGGGACAGCATAATGAGATGGAAATTCTCCGGCATAGATTTTAAGAAGAATTCAAAGGAATGAAGCAGCTCGGGCTCCACTAAGGTATGAACATCATCCAGTACCATAAAATAATCCTGTTCGGAGCAAAGCTTGTTGACTAAAAGGATGATAAAAGGCTCCAAATTATGAATATCATAATTCAGGCGAAGAAAATCGATCAGCTCTTTGCTGCCCTCCACAAAGGAACTGACGGCAGTCGCAAAATACAGCCAAAAGGATCTGATATCGCTACTGGAGGAATCCAAGCTGAGCCAGCTGAGGTTATAAGGATTATTTTGTTTTCTTTGCTCCCAGATATAAGAGGAGATCAGAGTGGTTTTTCCGGTTCCTGCAGCTCCGCATACAAAAACAACACTCATATCCCTGGCGGTATCTAGTTTCTGAAAAAGATCGCTTCGAAGGATATAGTTTTTTCTGGGTGTTGGTATTTTGAATTTTGTAGAAAGCAACAAATAACTTTCTGATAGTTCCATAATGATCTCCGTATTTTTTATATTTATTGTATTCTTCATGCTGATATTTTACAAGGGCTTCTTACAATAGCGAGAATGAAGATTTTTTATCTGCTTTTCGGTAGTTTTTAAAATGCTTCAAATTCGGGATTGAGAAGAACTGATGCTAAGAACAAGATCTTTTCTGGGTGGAATTTAAGATCATGCAGGAAATCAAAAATAACACTAGGGAAAAAGCAATGACATAAAACAATGAATCAAGTACTTGAATATCCTTTCTCCCCAAAGCAGCTGTAATATCCATAATTTGTTTTTGAGGAATGAGGCCGATTAAGCTGTCAATGAACTTGTTTTCCTTATGAAAGGAATAAAAGGTTCCGGCTAGAATTGAGCTTAATACCGTGATTGCATTTCCAAGCATATTTGCATTATCCGGCTTCTTGATCAGGGTATTTAAGAAAAAGGCAAAGGAACTACCTAAGATCCCGATTAATATAATCAGACCGAGATACACTGGTATGGAGAAACCAATGGAGACCTCAAGCAGATTTAATACGACGAGTAGTAAAAATTGCGGCAGAAACATACTAATTGAATAAATAATATGCGCCAGGATATAGCCCGCAAAAGAGGCCGGGGTTGTAAATACTCGCTTCATCTGCCCCTGTTCCTTATCATCAGCAAAAGCAAACATATTCGAAAAGGAAATCATCAGCAGAAACATCATCATAAAGCCAATGATACTCTCGCCGGTACTTCTTCCCTTATAAATGGAAGGAACTTCAGTCTCCGGATTCATAAGCAGTGCCAGCAGAGTATTCTTATAAGCTTCACTTTTTAGTGATTTTATCTTATAATCACCGGAGGAGAGGGGGGTAACATAGGCATCGTATTTTTGCTCATACAGATCGGACAGCGGTGGTTCTGCTGAAAGAAAGGATATATTCAGAATATGTCCTGTTGCTGCAAAGCGGTTCTCCTCCACCTGACCTATGACGGCTATATTAGCGAAGGTTTTTTCATGATTTGTCACGTAGATTGCCAGAACAATGGATGCCAGTGAGATGAAAGTAATCACTACAATGCCTCCGATTCTGGGAAGAGTCCTTTTATAATTGTTGTGTAATACAGCGAAAAATGTACTCATAGGTAGTCCTCCGTTTTAAAAAATATCCTGCAGCCTATCACAAATAGAATGGACAATGCAGTTGCTCCAAAGAAAACAGGCCAAAACAGGTGTAAGCTGTTGTCGCAGGCCAAAGAAAAGAAAGCTTCATTCAACCACTTTACCGGGGACAGCCTGGAGACAAAGGCAACCTGCTTTCCCATACCGTCCAGTGAAAAAAAGGTTCCGCCCAGGATGCTTAGAACACTGATCGCCGAGCTTAGGATGGAACTGGTCGTTTCTTCTGAATGAAAGATACAGCAAAATAAAATTCCAAGTGCGGCGGCAGCAAATTCCACTGGAAGCATCATGATCAAAAAATAGATGGGATTTGCGCCAATGCTAACCTTTAACAGAGGGCAAAGAAGTAGGAGCAGGATACCGTGAAGCATATAATCAAAGGAAAAAGAGGACAAAATTTTAGAAAAATAGATCTGAAAGCCTCCCGCGGGCGAAAAGATGATTCTTAAATTTGGCTTCTTGATATCTCTTTCCATAAAGCAGTTGGAGGCTGTCATTGCCCCGTTTAACATCCCATAGATGGCAAAGGATATGGTGTAATACTGATAGGCGTCCTTCGTATGTGCATAATTTCCGCTAGACAAAAATCCCATAATAAATATGATTAACAGATAAAAAATCGTATTATACCCAACCAGAACCGGGTTTTTGAATAAGTTTTTCATATCCATCTTATAGATACTGATAAAGCTTCTCATTCCATATCCTCCTAATCTCTGAGCTTTCTGCCGGTAAGTTTTAAGAACACGGTTTCAAGACTTGCGGCTTCTGTCGTAATAGACGTAATACGGTCTCCCCGGTCAGATAGTTCGCTGATAATCCGGTCAAGATTCTCGATATTCTTCAAGGAGGTAATCTCCATGTGATTTTCTTTAATTAGAACCTTTTTAATGCCTTCAATGCCAAAGATATCATCCGCTGCCGTAACAATGAGGTTTTCTGTCTCTATGAGATAACGTTTTTCATTTTGAATATCCTCCTTTAAGCTCTCCTTGGTACCGTTGGCAATAATAGTTCCGTGATCCATAATAATAATTCTGGAGGAGATGGTTTCAACCTCTTCCATATAATGAGTGGTATAGATTACTGTCATACCTTCCTGCCTTAGCTTTAAGATCGACGTTAGGATATGATTCCGGCTCTGGGGATCAATGCCCACAGTGGGTTCATCCATAATAACCAGGGACGGCTTATGAGCGATGGCGCAGGCTATATTAAGCCGCCTCTTCATGCCGCCAGAGAAGGTCTTTACTTTATCAGCCTTCCTGGACTCCAGCCCAGCAAAGATAAGAGCTTGCTCTACGGCAGAGGAGAGCCGCTTTCCCTTTAATCCATACAGAGAAGCGAAGAATCTCAGGTTGCTCTCGGCACTCAGCTCCTCATACAGGGAAAGGTCTTGGGGAACTACACCGATGGAGCCTTTATATTCCTTTAATTGACGCTCAATCGGCTTACCTTTAAATTCAATCACGCCCTGATCGCTGCTTAAGGCAGCGGTTAGAATGTTAATCGTTGTGCTTTTTCCAGCACCGTTTGGGCCCAGAATACAGAGGATCTCACCGGTTTTTACATCAAAATCAATAGCATTTAATACCTTATTATCTTTAAAGCTCTTTGTCAGTTTTCTGACAGTCATAATATTTTCCATGTCATTCTCCTTTTCTATGAAAGTATTAGGTAGTTGCGAAACTCATTAACGAAAGATATTGTATACACAGCAGATACTGTTTCGAAGCGGAAGCTAAGCCTGAAGGAAGCGTTGAAGCGAAGAAATAGTATCTGCTGTGTATACAAATTACAAAAACTATATTGTTTCGCAATTGCCCATATGAAAGTATAGCTATCCTACCATAGAAGCAAAAAAAAACAATCAACCCAAAGGTTGATTGTGGTGGTTGATTGTTTGGTGAGGTTTCCAATAACGTGAGCCGTTGGACTCCCGGCATA
>JAEWMZ010000466.1 GCA_023392995.1 Bacillota bacterium | reverse complement strand
TTAACGAACAGGGGCATGCTACTATGTTCAGCACCTTATATAATAATTTCCCCTGCAAATAACGCTTACTGACTTTAATTTGATATAGATAATTCTCTCTCATGGAACCGCTGTAAAGCTTTTGCTTCGCAGCGGTTCTCTTTTAATATGGAGTATAAATTAAAGTTTGACAATGAAACGCTATAGTGATAGTCTGAATATCAAAAATTGCTGATCTAGGCTGTGGTACAGGAGTGCAAACCATGGTGCTGGCTCAAAATACCGAAGCCGCTATTACGGCTCTGGATCTTTACCCCGGTTCGATTGACAAACTCAATGTAGCAGCAGAAATTGGCACTATAGCTCACAATATTTCCATTCTTCAGAAAACGGGATATCTTCCGGTTGCCGCTTTTACATTGCCAGAGAGTTGTTGGATAGATAATTATTTTATTCCTCAAAAAGCAAGGCAAGAGGAATTCCTGAGAAAACATGCGGGAAATAAAACTGCCGAGGATTTGATTACATTTTTAAGGCATGAGGCAGACTTATATTCAAAGTACAAACAGTATTATGGATATGTATTTTATATCGGGAAAAAGCTATAGACACGAGTTTATACTTCCTTTCCGATAATATCCGAACGAAAGTATAAACATAGCCGCCCTGCTCTACTTTAGAGGAATCATATCACTTCTCGCGTAGAATTCAGGGCGGCTATTTCAATCACAGAATCATTCAACATAACAAATCGATTTGATCTATTCTCCGGTCGTCTTGTTCAATCGCTGCTTTTTTATTTTTTTCTGGACTTACCAAGATAGGCTGCCTTCACGCTCTCATCATTCAACAACTCATGACCGGTTCCTCTTAAAGTGATACTTCCGGTCTCACACACATATCCGGTATGAGCGATCTTCAAAGCAAGATTCGCATTCTGCTCGATCAGCAGGATGGTAACCCCTTCCTTATTAACAGTCGTGATGATATTCATAATATCACGGATGATGATTGGCGCAAGCCCCAGAGATGGTTCATCCATCATAATCAGCTTTGGTTTACTCATCAGAGCACGGCCTACTGCAAGCATCTGCTGTTCACCACCGGATAACGTTCCAGCCATCTGCCAGGAGCGCTCCTTCAGTCTTGGGAAAAGCGTATAGATCCAATTGATGTCATCCTCCAGGCTATCCTTACGCAGATATGCACCAATTTTCAAGTTTTCAATTACGGAAAGATCCGGGAAGACGCGGCGTCCCTCCGGGACAAGGGTAATTCCCTTTTCTACAATCGTAGTGGTGGGCTTGCCGGTGATATCCTCTCCCTTATAAGTGATGGTACCGCTTTCCGCCTTCACAAGCCCTGCAATGGTACGTAAAATGGTACTTTTACCGGCACCATTTGCACCGATTAAGGTTACAATCTCACCCTCCGGTACCTCCAGGCTGATCCCCTTAACCGCACGGATACCGCCATAGGATACTGATAGATTTTCCAGTGTTAACAGATTATTCTTCGTCATCTTCCGGTACCCCCAAATATGCGTCGATTACACGCTGATTATTCTGAATCTCCTCCGGAGTTCCGGAAGCAATTAATTTGCCAAAGTCAAGAACGTAGATCCGGTCTGAAATATCCATTACCAAATCCATATGATGCTCTATCATAAAAATGGTCAGATTGAATTTACTGCGGATATCATAGATAAAGGAGGTTAGCTCATCGGTTTCCTGCGGATTCATACCTGCTGCAGGCTCATCTAAGAGTAACAGCTCCGGCTTAGTCGCAAGAGCTCTGGCAATTTCCAGATGACGCTGCTGTCCATAAGGAAGGGAGCTGGCGATTTCATCCTTAACCGAAGTTAACCCCAGGATATCAAGAAGTGCCATAGCCTCTTCTCTCATCGTCTTTTCTTCCTTGTAATTCAAGCCTAAAGTGGCAGACATAAAATTCGATTTATAGCGCATATGCTTTGCGATTAATACATTATCAAACGCGGTAAGTTCTTTAAACAGGCGGATATTCTGAAAGGTTCGAGCAACCCCCAGCTTGGTTATTTGATCCGGTGTTTTTCTCACCGTAGTCGTATAGCTGCCTTTATTCTCACCTGCATACAGCTTCTTCATATTTCCCTTTGGAAAATTAGAGGTGATCATTTGATCTTTAAAATAGACGGCGCCGTTGGTCGGAGCATACACTCCGGTAATTACGTTAAAGGCTGTCGTCTTGCCGGCACCATTGGGGCCGATCAGGGATACAATCTCATTCTTATTTACTTCCAGTGAGAGATTATTAACCGCTACTACACCACCAAATTGCATGGTGATATCCTTTACACTTAGAACCTGGTCAGGCATTCTTAGCACCTCTCTTTCGGAATAAATTACGGATGCGCTTTTCCAGCCGCGTCCAGGAGAATTCATTTTTACCCATAATTCCCCTTTGATAGAAGAGAACCACTAATACAAGGATAATCGAGAAGATAACCATACGGAAGCCCGTACGGAACAGCGGTACCTGAAAGTCGCCGATAAAGAGCGGATTATCAAAGAAGCGCAGCCACCACTCTTTACTAAGGGTTACGATCAGAGCTGCAATTACACTGCCGGTAACGCTGCCGATTCCTCCGATCACGACAATCAAAAGGATATCATAGGTCAAGGCTACGCTAAAGGTTTTGGAATCAATGGAACGCATGAACATCGCCAGCAAACCGCCGCTGACCGCGGAGAAGAAGGACCCGATAATAAAGCTCATTTGTTTATGCTTAGATAAATTAATACCCATCGCCTCCGCTGCAATCTCATCCTCACGGATGGCACGGAATGCTCTTCCGTAGGTGCTGCGCAGCAAAAGTACCATGAGGAGTACGCAAACTACCATAACACCAAAGATTTCAAAGATAGAGGTAAA
This sequence comes from Bacillota bacterium, assembly GCA_023392995.1. GTDB lineage: Bacteria > Bacillota > Clostridia > Lachnospirales > Lachnospiraceae > Mobilitalea. Next base: position 35,688 of record JAEWMZ010000466.1, on the reverse strand, counting down.
GCCTTCAATCTTCTTAAGTCCGTAGGATCCGTTGGTAATACGATCCATCTGAGGACTGGAGATGATGGCGCGTACAATCTCGGAAAAACCAAGGGTTGCAATCGCTAAGTAGTCACTCTTAAGACGAAGTACCGGATATCCAATGACAGCTGCAAAGACAGCTGCTACCAAACCACCGATAATTAAAGCAATATAAGGAATGAATACATGGGTAAAGGCAGGTCCTGCTTCCAGCCAGGTCTTGAAATTCAAGATGGTTGGATTAATTCCACTAATATAATACACCTCATTAATGTTGTCCACTGGAATCAAAAAGATAGCAGTAACATAAGCTCCAATCGCCATGAAGCCTGCCTGCCCCAGAGAGAACAATCCAGTGAAGCCGGTAACCAGATTCATAGAGACGGCAACGACAACCAGGATCATACCCTTCTCCAACACAGTATAGGCCATACCAAATTTGAATTTATTGGCTTCCAAAAAGAACAGGAATGCCAGGATGATTAAGCCGAGTATGGCTGAATATATCAAGTTTTTAGACTTTTTCATACGGGCTCCCTCCTAAACCTTATCGATCATTTTCTCTCCGAACAGGCCTGTTGGGCGCAGCAGAAGAATAATGATTAATAGAATGAATGTAAATGCATCACTGTAGGTTGAATATCCGAAGGCAACCAGGAAGGTTTCACAAATACCAATGGCAAAACCGCCGACAACTGCACCGGGAATACTGCCTATTCCGCCAAGCACTGCGGCAATAAAGCATTTTAAGCCTGGTAAGGTACCACTGAAAGGAGTTACGGACATACGATCTGTAAAATAAAGAATCGAACCGACGGCCGCAAGGAAGGAACCAATCACGAAGGTCATACTGATGGTATTATTGATCTTAATTCCCATTAGCTGCGCTGTCTCAAAATCCTTGGATACGGCACGCATTGCCATACCAACCTTGGTATGGTTGATTAAGAACATCAAGCCGAACACCAAAAGAATTGTTAATACAGGTGTTATAAAGGTAACCAGGGAAGCCGATATGCTTCCGATATGGAATATTTTCTTAAGAAATGGGATCTCCGGGTAGGCACGGGGAAGTGCAGTGAACATATAGGTAGCCAGATTCTGAATCAGATAAGACACACCAATCGCCGAGATCATAATTGACATACGCGGAGCAGAACGAATTGGCTTATACGCTGCTCGTTCAATCGCCACACCCAAAATAATGGTTAAAATACACACTAAGGGAATCGCAATCCACCACGGCAAAACCGCCATGGAAAATATCATAAAATAACCCGCCATCATAAAAATATCGCCATGAGCGAAATTGATGAGGCGGAGAATACCATATACCATCGTATATCCAATCGCGATCAAAGCATAAGCTCCGCCAAGGGATATTCCGGTTAAGGCATGCTGGAAAAATGTAGATAGTGCCATGAGATGTCCTCCAAACAATCAGTTTGTATCACTCATTTAAATCTCTGTGCCAAAGCGGCATCAGCAGATATGAGTTCAATAATAGTAAAAAAGCGGGTACAAAAAAATGGCGTAAATACGACATTGTATCCGCAGGGTTAAATTACAAAAGACATACTCTTGAGTTTGTGTGTCATTACCGGATTGACTCCGAATGGCAGGCAAACTCAAGAATGTGTCCAGCTCATTATGAAGGGGAGTGTGCAAGGCTGTTACTGTCCGTAATAGCCGCACTCCCCTTGAGAAATCATCGCCTCAATTATTCAACTCAAAGCCAATGGTTTTCTTATTTTGTTACAGTAACTGTCTTTAAGAATTTGAATTCACCATTTTCAACCGTCTTGATGAATGCCATATCCTTGTTCGCATCCCCGTTCTCGTCAAAGGAGATTGATCCGGTTACACCGTCAAACTGAACCTTTGCAAGAGCATCACGGATTGCAGTGGTATCGGTAGAACCTGCATCCTTGATTGCCTGAAGCGCTGCCAGATATGCATCATATCCAAGAGCAGATACCGCAGGAATAATCTCTGATTGTTTGTTCTCTTTTAAATAATCCTTAAAGCCCTTTACGAAAGACTCAGCTTCCTTATTCGCAGGCTCTGCATCATCAAAGAAGGTGGAGAGAACTATGCCCTCTGCATGAGCACCGGCATTTTCAATAATGGTTGAATTCTCCCAAGTATCACCTGCCATAATAGGACATGTAATACCAAGCTCACGAGCCTGGGTAATGATAAGAGGTGCAGTTGCAATCGAGGAAGGAGCAAAGATAACATCAGGATTCGCCTGCTTTACATTGGTAAGGATCGCTTTAAAGTCTGTCTGATTGGTCTGGAACTGCTCTTCACTCACGATTGAACCATCACCTGCAAGACCTTTGAAGGCTGTTACAAAGTAGCTTCCAAGACCGGAGGAGTAATCATCACCCAACTGTGTGATAACTGCTGCCGTCTTAGCATTTTCCTGGAACGCATAGTTTGCCATTACGGTTCCCTGGAAAGGATCAAGGAAACAGACGCGGAAATAATAATCATTTCCAAGGGTAACCTGAGGATTGGTGCAGGATGCGCCAATTGCAGGAATCTTTGCTTCTTTAAAGAATTCACCGGCCGCAATGGATACACCGGAGCCATAGGAGCCTAATACTACTTTAACGCCGGAGCTGATTAAGCTCTGTGCTGCACTGACAGCCTCTGTCTTATCGCTCTTATTATCAACCTCAACAAGCTTGATGTCATATGTAACCCCGTCAATTTCTACTGTCGGGTACATTTTATTGGCATAGCGCATACCAAGTACCTCTTGGAAGCCGCCGCCGCCGTTTTCACCGGTAACCGGCTCGAAAACACCGATTTTAATCACTTTCGCACTATCGCCTGATTTTGAACCGCAGGCTGATAACATGCTTACAGCAAGGCATAAGCAAAGTGCAAGTGCTATTAATTTCTTTCTCATAATTTTTCTCCTCTCGAAGTCTTTATATCAAGGACATATGTCTTTGAACACTTTGTCAGTATAACACGATAAACAATTAAATTCAAGAAGTTTCTTTATGAGAGATATAACCATTGGTTATGATATGTTGATCAAAGAGTAAGGAAATAATTAATCCTGTCGACCTCCTCCGGTAGCTTCTGAACAATATACCTATAATCCTGGACAGTAAGCCCAAGCATATCCATAATTCTGTCGCTGATTCTGTGGTTAATGTTAAGCCCCAGCAGTCTCGTATAAAATTCTGAGCTCATAACATCCGCCGTATGCATGAGCAAGCAGTCTTCATTGCAGTCCTTCGATAGCAGTGGTGTATGGTGATATTCGATGATATTAATAATATCTTCTCCAATGCCCCATCTTCTACAAAGCCACCCACCAATTTCAGCATGGCTGAGCCCTTCTAATACAGATCGTTCTGCTACCAGCTGATGTATTCCGGCTTTTAGCTTTATTCCCACCACATCTAATTTCTCTGGCATGCAGACATCCACTACTGGAATCCCGATATCATGAATTAAGCCATAGGTGAATAATTTGTATTTCTCACCCTTGTGCAGTCGCTCTGATAAAAGACTGGCTGCCACTGCAGTTCCAAGCACATGCTTCCAATAGGTATGCATATCAAAGCTGCGTTTTGAGCTATCCCCTTCGGGGAACAATTGTCTGGTCATGAAAAAAATTAATAAATTTTGCACCGATTTCAAACCCAATCGGATAATTGCTTCCTTTAAAGATTCAATTTTTTTCCCACTTTGAAAGTAACCACGGTTTAAACTTTTTAATATCATATCATTTAATTCCTTTTGTTCTGATACTTTTTCAACCAGACAGTCCACATTCAAATCAGCCGGATTCTGAAGCATATTCATGATCTCTTGAATTTCCGACGAAAGTACCGGCAGCTTTTTGGAATTCTCTAATTGTTCAAAAATTATTTCCTTCTTCATTTTTTCTTCCTTTCGGTGTTTTTACTTTTCCAAGTCTTTTTCTTTTGTACTATTTTGAAATAATGTTGAAATTTTCGAGGATTATCTATAACTAAGAAAATTCTACAATATTCTTTTTAATTTTACAATTATTTTTATATTTATACTTAATTAATTGCACAATAATCTAACAGTTATAAAAATAGTCGCCCCATCCTACTAAAGTAATATAATCTCTATAAAAGGAGCGGCAAAAAACTATCTCTTAATAAAGTTATATCCTCGTAGGCCTGGGACGACTATTTAAAACGCCCTAATTTTCTTTATTTACTTCAGCTAGAATAAATTACATTTGCCTGTAAAAGGCCTTTCTCCCGACTGGTTTAAGCAATGCGTGACACGAGCTGCATATCAAATTCCAATTTCACGCATCCTCTGCGCGATTATTTCCATTCTTTTTTCTATATTTGCTCCCGTGAACTTAAGAAGCTTGATTTCACTTACAATTCTTCCATCCAGCATGAATAACACACGTTCCGTGCGTGCCGCCACCTTCGCATCGTGAGTAACAAGCAGGATCGCCGTTCCCTTGGCATTAATCTCTGAAAAGATATCCATGATCTCCTGAGCGGATCTCGAATTGAGAGCGCCGGTGGGTTCATCTCCAAAGATAATTTTAGGATGATTCATAAGCGCCCGGCAAATGCCGGCACGTTGAAGCTGACCACCTGATACCTGGGTAATGCTGCGGGACTCGAGCCCTTCAATTCCAGTTATCTTCATCCATTCTTTGGCCTTTTTTGTAATTGCTGCTCTATTTTTTCTGTTATCATGTACCGATGGCAGAATAATATTATCCAAAATGCTGAGGTTTTTTAACAAGGTAGGCTGCTGAAAGACAAAGCCCATCTGCGTACGCCGAAGATCTGCCAACAGATCCGGCTTCAGCTCCGATAGATTTCTATTATCAAAAAGTACTTTTCCATGATCAATCTTTTCCATTCCGCTCAATGCAAACATGAGAGTTGATTTTCCTGAGCCGGAGGGTCCCATTACGGATAGAAATTCACCTTCGTTTATTTCCAGAGAAACATCGTTAAGGACCTTATGGCCTTCGCCATCTTCACCGAAGGATTTTGTTATATGTTCACCGACTATCATCTTTTTCATTGTCTCACTCCTTCATGTATTCGGGTATTTTTATCTCTCCAGCACCGTGGGCACCTGCAAAAGCCGCTGCGAGCACGGCAAGGATCAACATCACAGGGGATAAAAGATACGCATTGACCGGGTTAATTATAAATTGAAAGCTGGAAGCGCCAAAGGAAGATATGACAGCACCGGCCAGAAACTCACCGAAGGTGTTTGCCAAAAGTGTACCAAAGACAATCCCTATTATCAGGGAAAAGATCATCCGTGAGAGATACTGTAATTCTATTTCCAAATTCCGGAATCCGATGGCTTTCATCGCTGCAATCGAATATCCATCCTTTGCAATCAGCATTTTAATAAACAGTATTGTGATTAGTATTGAGATGACCAGCGCAATCATAATGGAGACAGCCGTTGCATTTTTAACAGAATGTATGGTGGATCCAAAGGTTTGGTAAATGTATGCATCCACATCAGAAATCTTAGCAAAGGGGAATGCCTTCGTGTATTCCATTACCTTCTGACCGACAGACGTATCATCTGCAACCTTTGCACAGATAACACTCCACATGGTTGCTGCCGCCTGATCATGAAATACCGCTTTTGCGGTTTTCCCGCCATTGGTGATATCGGAATATATACCACATACTGTGAGGTTTCTTTCCTTTTCTCCAACCATCAGTACAATGGGATCTCCTACTTTTTTTCCCAATTCCTTTGCATTAATTGCGGAAAGTGCAATTTCATTCTCCCTCGTTGGTACTCTTCCAGAGGAATATTTAACTGGAAATACCGCGTGATCTCCAAGCTCGACCTTGATAATATCCCCGGTACCATCCTTCGTCGCCAGAGGGAAGGCTTTCGTAGTCAGAACCGTGTAGGTTGAAATAGAGGAGTCTGCTGCCAGCACCTTTCCTATCTCTTCTGCTTTCCCGGGAATGTTACTGGTCTGCTGAAGATCGAATCTAAGATCGCAATTTCCAACACCCATATACTGAATAAAGCTTTTGGAAGAAAGCGTATGATATAAATTCTGAGGTACTATAATGATAAAAATTGCAATCGAAAGTACCGCTATCATCGCCGTATAGATTCTTCTTCTGGATAACACGTCCAGAATGCCCAAAAGGATGTTGGGATTAAGAAGCCGGTTTCGGCTTAAGCTTAGAACACGATTCACTTCGGCCTTTTCCTGAGTAGTTCCATAACGGACGGCTTCGGCGGCTGACAGCCTTCGAAAGCGTCTTAATACTAGATTAACAAAGGCTAGGGCGGCTATAAAGATGAAAGCAGCTCCGACAGCTCCGATCAAAGAGGCCAGACCCTCATTTTTACTTTTTCCCATATACAGGCGAATGTTCTCAAGAAGTATTCCCTGAAAGGCAAAGGAAAGTGCATAGCCCAAGACACAGCCCGCAGCCGCAAGGGCGGTATACTTCGCAAGATAAATTCCTTTGATATCCGCAATACGCAGACCTATTGCTTTTAAAACCCCGATTTCTCTGGAATCCTCCTCAATCTTGGTAAGCAGCGTAAATCGGATACACAAAAAAGCTACTGCAACGATGAGCAGACTTACCAGCAATATCACACCGATCATCATACCATCACTAATTGCATTGATTGTTCTGATCAGTGGATAGGTAATGGCCGGTCCGTTCGTTTCCAATCCAGCTGAGTTATAAGCTGCTTCAAAGGCAGAAAGCTGGGACTTCTCCTTTAATCGAAATTCAATCAGATACTCAACGCTTCCTTCCCCTTTCAGTGCCTCCAGATCGTTATCGCTTACGACAAAGCGTTTTGAAGAGGAAAGAGTCGACATCATCAGCGAATCCCTAACAAATCCTGCCACGATAAACTCCTTATGACCAATCCGCGCCCGATCTCCCTTTTTGGCGATTCCATCCTTAAAATAACTGATTGGCACATATAGCTCTCCATCCGCTGCATGAATCATTTGTCCATTCAAATCGAAGAGATAATCGAAGCTGGTACTCTGGGTGCTGAACCCATTATCTTGAACGGATCCGGCAAGAGAATGCTCACCAAGGATAATCTCTGAACCATCGACGTTTAGAAACTCAGCGATATGGAATTTTTCAACCTCCTTATGCTGCTTTGCAAAAAGCTCGAGCCGTGGAATATCAATCGTTCCTGCATGCATCTGCATGAAATGGGGCGTTTTGGCTTCTTTCATCAGCGTGTCGATGGAACCAAATAGATTCACCGAAAGCACGGCTGCAAGGGAAACCAGCATAGCTGCTGAGGCAATGAACAAGGTCATTATTATGTTAATCAGTTTACTTTTTCTAATATCATTATAGATTATCCTAAAGTGCATTCACTACCTCCTGTTTTTTAATTCTCTCACCTAGCCAATCCTTTTGCCTTTTCTTGTTATTTTAGTTATTTCTGTTATTTTTATTCTTCCCATTATGCCTTCTATTCCCATTATGCCTTCTATTCAATTATGACTAATATTTCTATTACGACTATTATTTCTTTTATAACTATTAATTCTTTGATAACTTTTATTTCTTTTATGACTATTTCTTCTTTTATGACTATTATTCCTGTTCATCCTTGCTGTCATAAAAAATACGCAGAACATCCTTTGCTAAAGTTCCATTTGCAATGCCCAGCAATCGTTCTAAATTATAAATAAATGCCTGAATACGAGTCATTCTTTCATCAGGCTTTTGTTCTATCATACCATCATCTAAAACAACGCTGCCGTAGGCCATAGCCATCTCCATGCATTCATAGGGATAGGCTGTTTCATATATTCCTTCGGTGATTCCTTCCTCGATTATTTCAGCGAGTATAGGCGTAACCCCTGTAAGCATTGCTCGCTGCATCTTCTGATGCATAAGCGCATTTTGCGGCTTGTGAAGCTGTTCGATAATCTTGCTGCCGCTTCCGCCACTTATATTGAGTGACTTGATTACCTGTACCATACGTTCGTTTACCGGTATATCTTTCTCGGCAGCGATTGTTTGCGCATTTTTAAGCAGTCGTTCACTATAGCGATCCACCAGCGCATCCAAAATCTCTAATTTCGATTTAAAATGATAGTAAAGTGTACCCCTTGCAATTCCTACGATATCTAAAATATCATTTGTACTGGTGCCGTCAAAACCCTTTTTACGAAAGAGCTCATCCGCCACATCCAGTATCTCATTTCTTCGTTCTTCGGCTTCTTTTACAACTCTCATTCTTTTATCTCCTTATAGACCGACTGTCTGTCTATATATAAGATTACACGTTTTATACTTGTTTGTCAATCAAAGTTTTCAGGATAATAATAGCAGCTGTCCTCTTTGATCAGTCCTGCCATCGCTTCCGCTGTTCAATGATATAGTGATTCTTTCCAGATTCCTAGCAGGCGCTTCTTTTTTGCTTCGAATTCCTGCCAGGTAATAATATCCTGCTCCATTAGAACCTTGTATTCATTAATTTCTTCAATGGTATCAGCAAGAGAAGCTGTATTCAGTCCGAGAGACTGTTCCGGTGCGTTCCAAAAAGCTACCCTCCTGAATGCTTCTACCAGCTTTTCTAGTTCCTCCACCTTATGCCAATAGTCGTGAAGGTAGTTATTCACATCCGGGTGTGTATTATCAAACCGTGGGCCATTTATGTCACACTGAATGACTGTCCAATAGGGATGTTCCAAATGCAGCTCTATATGAAATGCACGAAAGGGCTCCGACACATTAAAATATGGTATCGGAGCCGATCTGTTTGCCTTGCTGTCCTCCAGCTTGCCGAGCGTAAGACTCCTCTGTCGTTTCAATATATATTGGGAGATTTGCGGACCTAGCGCCATAGCGCGCTCCGGTACAGTACTGGGATAACCCCTGATACCAGCTGACGAACCCTCAAACAGGATCGCTTTATCTTCTTTGATAGTAAAGGATTTCAGATGTACGGCTTTAAACACGGTTTTATCCGGGTTCTTGCTCATGCAAAACAGCTTGTTCTGGTAATCAAAGATAATATTCACATCCCAAAGTCCGAAGTCAATCCGTTCAGAGATCACGAATCGATTTTTCAGTAGTTGATTATGTTCATGAAAAGCCACATATTCCTTAAATTCCTGCATCGTCAGATTGCTTTCCTTATCGCTCTCCATATCAATCTTACTGCGGCAGGTGTCACAGATGTGTTCGCCCTCGATCTTGGATGACAGAAGCCATGATATCTTACCTCCGCAGATGGGGCATGGGGATCTTTTAAAAAATAAATTCATGCTCAGTTCCTCCCTTTGCTCTAATGTTCTTGTTCCGCTGCCATTGCAAGCGCTTTGTCAATTTGTAATGCGCCATAACCGCTCTCTTCATCATATCCGGCAAAGCCTAAATCCAATGCACTTTTACAGAGAATAACCCGTATCTCATCCGGCGTCAGCTTTGGGTTTGCCTCCAGTAACGCGGCCGCCGCGCCACTCACAAATGCTGCTGCATAGGAGGTTCCCTTCGCCCCAAACTTTTTGCCCTCCCTGGAGGCCATCCAAAAGTCCTCTCCCGGTGCGACCAGCATTACAGCTTTACTTTTTTGTGAGAATGATGAAACCTGGTTGTTCTTATCTACCGCGCCTACTCCGATCACGCCCGGATACCCTGCCGGATAAAGTACGTTGCCTTCGGTATTGTTATTAGCTACAGAAGCCACCACTACCGTACCACATTTCTGCGCATAAGAAACTGCCGACCGCAGTTCCCTGCTGTCCGTTACTGTGCCCATACTTAGATTTATTACATCTGCACCGAAGTAATCTACTCCATCTCGAATTACCTCTGCCAGCGCGGAGGGTTCTATGCTAACAATATTGCCGTTTTCATTGCGGCAGGCCACTACCAGGGGAACCACCTTTGAATCCGGTGCGATACCTGTTACTCCGGCAGGCTCGCTTCCAAGGATAATACTTGCTATCGCTGTACCGTGGCCAATGGTGTCTGCCGTATCGTCTGTTTCCATCACATAGTTAAACCCTGGAAGAACTTTTTCCTGCGCTATCGAAGCTGTTGAAATGCCGGTATCAATCACAGCGATGATGACGTCACCATCGATCTCACTCTCGGCAACGACAATGCTGCAATACCTTGATCTTAGGGTAAGGGTCGCGAGGACTGCTAACAGCATCAATAAGGAAACCAACGGAAACACTAGCATCTGCACTCTACGTTTCATACGCATTTTCACCTCCATCTTTCCTGCTGAGGGAGCTGGCAGAAGCATCCCTATTCTCAATCTTCCTCTCTGTCTTACAAAAATATGTTTTACCGGAAAACTTTTTTATTATTCTACATATAGCCGCGGGGCTCCCTTTTCAGGAAAGCCCCAGCGGTGTTAATTCTTCATTTGCTTATTTTTGAGGAAGATTTTCAGGAACCGGATAGTTACTCGAGCCGGCAACCCAATCACTTAAGCTTACGGTAAGCTGATAATCATTCGCCCTCGCATTGAGAACGGTAATTAAATTGAGCCTTCCATAGCCATAGTCCTTGCTCACATCAGAACTAGCCGAGGTAAAGGATGCCACTTTTGTACCTTTATCGCCATCTGAAAGTGAACCATTTTTTGTACCTACGCCATTGCGACCTTCTCCGTTACGAGTAGCAGAACCGTTCAGATAATAACAGTATGCGATGGTACCATCATCATCTGTATTTCTGCCAACCACTGCACCCACGTAATTACCGGTACCATTCACTGCACCAATGGTGTAGCAATTTTCAACAGCCGCATTCTTACTGTAGTTCTCACCAATAATACCGCCTACTGCTGAAACACCTGCTACAGAACCGAAATTTGCACAATTTAATATTTTACCATGATCCTGATAGCCTGCAATTCCACCGGTATGGAACTTATCTCCTGTTCCATTTACAGAACCGTAATTTGCACAATCGACAATACTAATGTGACCTTTTTCCGTATTCACATATCCAACAATTCCACCAGCTTTTTCTTCCCCATTAATGTTACCGTAGTTGACACAGTGGTCAATCTTAGCCGTAGTTCCTTCCAATGCTCCTGCAATGCCACCCACACTGGAATTACCCTCACGACTAATAACTATAGCCCTGTTAACACAGTTTTGAATGAGACTGTTAAAAGCGATACCGGCAAAGCCTCCTACATAGGAATTTCCCACAATATAGGATTCTTCAAGCCTTAGATTCTTTATCGTTGCGCTATCCACATATCCGAACAACCCAGTGAAATCCTCTCCGGTCACATAGAGTCCACGTATGGTGTGATTGTTACCATTAAAGGTACCTTTAAAGCCAGTGCCTATTATAACTATATACTTGCCAATCGGCACCCAGCTATAGCCTGTCAGATCAAGATCAGCCGCCAATGTAAAGGTAACACCAGCGTAAGATATACCGCTGTTAACCTGCTGTGCCAGATATGCAAGCTGACCTGCACTAGTAATGGTTACTTGGTTATCCGTTACGGTAAACGCTTCGGTGTGGTTTCCCCAAGAATCGGTGGGAGTTGCCAGCGTTGAAACATTAATATCTGTTTTTTTAATTACATCCATATAGTTAGGATCACCTGTGACACTAACTCGTACTTTATACTGGGAAATAGGCACGAGCCCGCCAATATAGCCTTCTCCAGGTCGGCTTTCTCCAAGTTCGAAGGTGAAATTTAGAAAAGTCTGATAAACGCCATAGGAAATAGCCGCCTCAGGGCTCAAATCATCGATGGTACCTTCCGCAAGCTTCAAGTCCAAAAAGGTGTAACCAGCTTTGTCTGCTATAACGGATACATTATCCAGCGATCTTACGGCCTTTCCAATTGCAACAACTCCTGTATATCTTTCTTCGAATCGTTCATAAATTTCGTCTGCATTTCTTGTGACCACCACATCATAGGTGCCTGCACCAACAGGGCTGCCACTTTGCTCCTCCTCTTGCCCACCCTGCTTACGATACTTGAAGGTGAAGCTGTCGAGGTCAAGTCCCTGGTAGGCTTCGCTCAACTGATAATTTGCGGACACCTCATTTCCCTTTTGATAGGTTGTAGTTACCGTCGTAAAAAGAAATGCATCCCTGTTAATTACCAATCGATCTGTCCAATGAGCGTAAAGAGTATGATTTTGCGCTGTTCCCACTATGGTATTAGCATCTACTTTTGTACCGCCCTCCTCTTGTGTAAACCAGCCGATAAAGTTCTTTCCACTGTATTTTGGCTCTACAAGCGCACCATAAGGGCTGCCGTAAGTGACGCCAATGTCTGCAATGCCACCTCCGTCGTCGAACTCACCACCATTGGCATTCAGGGTGATGGTGCAGGTACTGCCCCTTAAGCCTCCGTACAGGGTAAAGTCATGATCCGGCATCGTGGCATTTTCCCACACGAAAGCTATGGTCAGAGCTTCGTCTAAGTACCATTGATCAAAGGTGTAGCCTGGTATGACCGGTGTATCCGGAGGGGTAATCACTGCACCTACTTTGTATTCCTTCACTGCGATTACGATTGCTCCCCCACTGACTGAGATTGCACCTCCACTGACTGAAACTGCACTGCCGCTGACTGTGGCCACAAAGGTGATGGTGTGTTTCTCAATCTGACCCTCATCTACCTTACAGGTAACGGTATAATCCGTATTCTCGTATATTCTACTGATGGCAGGACTTATTCCGGTTACACTGGCACCTGCCGCATCTGCGACAGCTGTGTATCTGTCACTTGGCTGCGTTCCCGCCTTCACTCGCAGCTTGACCGGACTGGCAGTTATTCCGCTAAAGGAAAACGTCGCTACCGCAGAGTTATCCGTATAGTTTGCTGTTGCCAAGTCTCCATTTAACAGGCTCAGGGCAAGGCTATTACTGATTACTGCCTTAATATCCACTTTATCATTTAGATTGCCATTGACATCGGAATAGGTAAGTCCTGCAAATTTTGTAAACTTTGCCGTATCAGGATCTGAACCGGTCTGTGCCAGGCTTGTGCCAGACTGCATAAGGCTTGTGAGGTCAAAGGCCTCACCGTAGTTCGCCGTAAAGGTATAGTCTTCTTTCGTGCCATCTGCCTTTTCCACATCCTTCACCGTCAGCGTATACTTCCGGTAGCTTACCTTAAAGTCATACACGGTGTCTCTATAGATCTTATGCTCCCCTTCTGCTCCAGAGCCATAACCAGCTAGCTCTGCGTACTTAAGATTACCCATTGCACCTGCACTATAGCTGTCATAGCCGAGAAGTGCTTCCATCTCAGCCTGGGTAGGCAGCGTGAAGGGCTCATTCTTCTGAACTCTCTTAGACCACACCGTTGTATAGCCGTCCGTGTTATTTCCCACTCGGACTCTTGCGGTGAAGAACTCTTTTAGCTCACTGCTTGACAGATTCGTCCAGACAAGTGGAATCGTCAAAGTAATATCCCGGCTGCTAAAAGCCACCTTATCAAGCTTCCAGGTTAGGGTCAGATCGCAGGTCATATATTGTACGCCCTCCGCAACCTTGACTGTTATTTTTCCAGTTACCGGGTCAATAGAGAAATTGCGGTTTGACAAACTGGCATTGAATTTATCCATCCCGTAAGGAGTGCTTAAAAATGTTCCATCCACCAGATCCAGCTGCGCCATAGACAAATAGCTCTCCGGCAGAGTCATGGTAATGCCATTGCTGCTGTTGCTGTCCTCGTCCTTCACGCGAAGAACCTCCCCGGTTCCAAGCTTCGTAGCAAAGTCGTAGTTAAAATATCTGCTGCCCGCCGTAAGTAACGGATATTCCTCATCGACCAGATCCTTTCGGTACTCAAAGATCCACAATGCTTGTGCATCAAAGCTGACGATGAGGTACAGCCCGAAGTCCAGGTAGAGTCCGCCGTACATTCGCTCGTCATAGACCCACAGATTCGTATTCGCAGGGCGGTTACGACTGTATTCGTAGACAAACAGGCCATACATCTTAAGATAAGGTCCAAACTCCGTGGTAATTCCCATGCTGGCAAGCTTCCCGGTGCCGATACCGGCGTAGATCCTTGCTGCAACTCCCATTTTCAGACCCAGCTTACCCATCACATAGAACTGGAAGGCAAACTTCTCATCCAACAAATCCATAGTGGAGCTGCCAGATGTTCTCTTCACAATATCAAACCAGAAGGAGTAGCGTTTGCCCACCTGATACTCAAGGTTTGTTCCAAGAGCTACATTAACATCGGCTCGCACCACAAAATCAGCGCTGCAGCCAACGACAAGGCCGTAGGCATAGTATTTAAAGTCAAAAATGTTACTCTGGAACAGCTTGATCCATTCACTATCCTTTTGCATCATCTCGTGGTACTGCTTAAGGACATCGCTCAGACCCGCATCACGCTCCGCATCTGTCGATAGATTCAGCAGTCCCAACAAATCCTTCGTGATATCCGTTTTTTCAAGCTTCTTGCCCCAAGCTTCCCAATCTGCGGCTGTCGCAGTCGAGCTGGGGATATCTTTCCATAGCTCTTTTACCTCGTCTTTATAGCCTTGCAGCTGCGAAGCTGTGTCCTTAGCCTGAGAGATTTTATTCTCCAACTCCTGGATTTTATCCAAGGTCTCGCTGTACTGGCCGCCAAGGAGACTGTCAACCTTATCCCATACCGACTCGTCTTCAGCCGCTACTGAGTAGACGTTTACATAGACGGACAACGCAGTGTAGTTCTTCAGATCCAGTGCGGCATCGACTCGCAGGCTTTTCAGAACCGGTATCGGGCCGTACCATTTCCATTTGTCGCTGGCCTTAATACTTGTTCCAAGGGCAAGCTCCTCCGCAAAGGTCGCGCTAAGGTCAAGCTTTATGGTATCGCCGTCGTCTCCTACATCCACTGAGAACACCGCGTCAATGCCAACCTTTACCCCAACACCGTCCCCGATGTGAAGTTTTCTCTTGTCGGTTTCAAGAATTACGGTTAGCTTAACATCGTCTGAAAGCTCAAAGGAGCCTCCGATCCCCATGAGCGCAAGCTCATCCTGTGACACCTGCTTTCCGCTCTCATCGGTTATCATAATGTCCTGGAGATTATTCAGACTTTGAAAGCCCTCCGTCTTCGTGGCAAGCTCCGCCAGAAGAAATGCTGCATCCTCTGCAAAGCCGCTCTCTTTTACACTCTGTGTAATAGCTGCCTCCAGAAGGTCTTTATCCACATCCTCCGTCAGCTCGTCACCGCTTACGGTCTGGGTGACAAACAATCCCATTGAATTTTTCATCTGTTCCGAGGTTGTTCGTTTGTAGGTAATCACGCCTGTCGCTGAATCATATTCCGTGACCTCGCCCAGGTAGACATCGCTTGCCAGGAGGTCATCCAATTCCTCCATCGAAGCGTAAATTGCCACAAAATCGCCTACCTCCAAAGTACCATTTCCAGCAGTTTCACCGATTAACGCGGAAGCGTCGCTATCCCTGTCACTCCAGTTGATCGTACCAGTTTCACCTGTTGGCAGTGCCGCTGCTTTCATTGGAAAGGTATCCGGCATAAAGTAGATCTTTTCCATATCGTTGTCACCACCGCTGCCGCTGCCAATCGGAGCAAAGCTCACCGTGGTGCCGGCTACGCCCGTGACCTTAACATATACCTCCGGGTCATCGCTGTAGCCTCCATCGATATAATTGCGGACTTGCGGGCTTACCTTCAGATAAAAGCAAAGGATTGTACCCGTTGCTATGCCTTTGTCCGTGATTTCCTGGGCGGTGTAGCCAAATGTCCCAGAAACCGCTTTATTGTCTTGATCCGTAAGGTACTCCGCTTCCAGCACATCGTAAGTCTTGCCGTCCAGCGTATAAGAGATATCGGGTGTATCCTGGATAAAGACGATATCATCATTTAAGGATAGCTTCTGGACTTCTTCCTTATAAATGGTAAAGGACGCGGTGCGGATGGATTTCGGCTTGCCGCTGAAGCTATAGCCTTCTGCAAGGGTCAGCTCATAGGAAGAGCCCGGAGCAAAACCGCCTACTGCACCAATGGTGTATACTCCTCCCTGGGAGGCTTTGACCTCAAGAGGTAGTACATCAGTCCCATCCTTTGGTACCAGAGAAGCCGCGGACAGGATTGCCGTTACATCCGACGCGCTGCCCGGATCAGCGACAATCTCGAAGGTCAGTCCGGGAGCCTGGTCGCCCTGCGCATAGGAGGTCGGTGTATACTCCGGTTCCGGCAATGCGGTGTATTTCGCATATACCGTTTTATCTGCCGTTATCTTATCATCCGCATAGAACAGAGTACTTAAGGCCGCATCCGTGTACCAGCCATCAAACACATATCCGTCCTTTGAAGTTTTGTCCGTACCGGGTAAGTGGTTTAAGGATTCACCCTTCGTTGCCTTTCGTGTTTCTATAACACGGCTGCCATCCATAAAAGTAATGCTGACACTGTCAGAGCTGCCGTTACCGCCAGGATTCCCGCCAGTATTGCCGCCAGGATCCGGAGCTGGGGTTGACGTTGGCTTTTCCTCCCTCGGCGTAGGGGTCGGTGTTATTCCTGCCTTCACACGCTTAATCGTAACGGAGGCAAAAATACCCTCATTATGTACCACTGAATTGGGAGCATCCACAACCAGCGCGGTTTTCTTATAGTTACCGCTTGGGATTGTAAAATCAATGGCTGCATCCGTCTTAATGGTAATAAGCTTAACACCGCTTCCGAGTAGCGCCATTAATTCTTTCTGATTGGTTACCGTTCCGTCCTTATCCACGACCTTAATTGTTATGGAATCACTTTTCCCGCCGAAAGCCTTGGCGGTTATCTTAATCTTTCCCGTCTTTAAGGTAGTGAATCTGCCATTCTTATCTGGAACAGCGATTTTCATATTGCTGCTGGTCCAGGTAATCGGGTCATTAGACGCAAATGGTTTCTTGGTGGTATTCAGATTGTAGGTCTGCCCAAGATTTAAGGCAGTTACCTTGTTATTGATCTTAACGCTTATCGCTGCCTTACGTATGTTAACTTTACAGGTAAGGTTATAGGTTTTAGTGGGTGCCTTGACGCTGCAGGTGATAACAGCCGTACCCTTTTTAATGCCCTTTACGATACCCCTTTTGTCAACCGTTGCTATTTTTTTATTACTTGTTGACCAGGTATAGGTAGAATTCTTGATTTTATTCTTAATATTAAGCTCCAGCGAATTCTTTTCCAGGATATCCACTGAAGTCTTTGTAAGCTTTGGTGGAGCAGCTATGGCAGCAGCGATTACCGTAGTACTAGGAGCTGTTAACACAATTATCATGATAACAACCATCAACCTCGCTACAACTGTCTTCCACAGGGGCAGCCTATGATTTTTCATTTACCATTCCTCCCTCTTCACACTACCTGTCATTCGACCATCAAGTCATTCCCTGCAGGATGTGAAATGTTCTATCTTTTACGCTATTTTACGTTTACCTAGAAAGACCTTCTCTACTTCGTCGGGCTCCTAACCATGTTCCAGACCCTACGGTGATTGCTCATACATATATTCCTCCCAGTAATACTTTTTGTTATCCTTTGTACTTGCTACTTCATTCTTGGTATATCTGCCCTGCCCTCCTGCTCCACAAAATATTCTCTTTGCCGATAGCCCAGTATCCCGGCAATCATGGAGACTGGAAACATCCGTATTTCACGGTTAAACTTGGTTACGCTGTCGTTGTAAATCAGGCGGCTGGTACGCACCGTGGTTTCAACAGTATGCAACGCGTCCATCGTTTTGATATAGGTTTGGGTTTCTTTTAGCTCCGGGTATTGCTGCGTTACCATAGCAATCCTCCCCAAAGCCTCAGAAATAATTTCCTCTTGGTACAGTACATCATCCGGTGTTAATTTTACTGTAATGGCACTTCTCCTTGAATTAATTATTTCCATCAATGTAACACTTTCGAGCCCCACATAGCCCTTGGTCAAATCCAAAAGAGCCGGCAGAGTATCAAAACGGCTTGACATCTGCACCCCAACCTGATACATAGCACTGCTTATATTCTCATCAAGTATAACAAGTCTGCGCTGGGTAGAGATTACCCATAGCACAAGTACGGAAACAATTACAACGATTGTTATGAAAGTTTGCAGCATAATAAAATTCCCCTCTTTGTTTAATTATATGGACAGAAAGACTGTAATTTTATTCATCTACCCATCTTGCGGCTGTATGCCAGGCAAACAAAAAAGATTTTCGGTCGCTGAATACCACCAAGCTATCATAAATCTCTCCTAAAAAACTGTCCGCTGCATGAAACATGAATTTTTTGGCATGAATCATAATCACTAGCACATTTTTGCCCTCACTAAATTGCCTTGGTAAAGGTAATCTGTGCGTGTTTAGGAGCCGAGCCTTTGTACGTCCACAAGGTAACCTTTGTCCCGTTGTCGCTCTTCGCCCCGCTTGCGTTTACCGCCAACGCTTGATTTGAGTATTTGCGGATCGTGCAGAACGTGGAGTATTTACTGATTTTCCATTTCGGCGTGGTTGAATCCACACCGCCTTTTCCGAATTTGAACGCGTCACCATTCTTGGACACGTTCCACGTCGCTCCGCCGTTGTAGGTTATGTCGTAGCCGGGTCCGCGCTCGGCGTCATACGACACCAGTTTTACGACAAACAGGTAGTCTGGTTTCTTGGATGAAAGCTGCACCGAATACTCATTAAAGTCGCTTTCCACCGGAACAAGGTATTTGCCAAAGATTTGCATATAATAGCTGCCGTCGGCAATGACGTCGACGCCCTCCGGGATAACGATCGGCTCGACCTTTTCTACCCATTGGCTCCAATCCGGTATTGCGGGGGGCTGTGGCTTTACTCGCGCTGTTGTCGGAAGCTTGCCGTTCACTGCAAGGCGTGAGGCGTTGACATAACCGACCTTACTGTCACGTACCACAAGCGTGAGGTCATCGCCTACATACTGTTCGCTGGCGTTCGGATTATTCTTGACGGCTGTTGTCGTTTCCGCTCTCGGAAACACAATCTTACCGTCCGGACCGTAATAATCACCGAATGGTGTATGGAATAATCCACGTCCCGACGAGCGCAGACGATATTCACCAACGGTCAGCTGTTTTCCGGTTGCGACATCGAATAAGGCCTCTGTACCACTGTTGTCCTGTTTCGCCTGGACCCCTGAGATTATCCCATCTCCAAGTTCAATTCTTCGCCTGTTTCCATCAGGGTCGAGGGCTTTTGGTTTAGAACCTTTCGGCGTTTTTGTCTTCACGTCCTTTCCCTTAAAATTGATAGTTTTCACTTTTGCGGTAATTCCTTTGCCCGAAAGTTCACTCACTGTATAATCACAGTATTTCACCCCGATAACACCCTCGTCCGGGTACAACTCAGTCTGCCCACCACGGGGATTCGGACGAAACCGATACATACCGGGTCCATCGTTCGCAACAAATCCACCCCAATACTTCGCAGGTATAATAATGCCTTTTGCACCAACTACCCCTTCCTCTAAGTGCTTGTCAAAGCCTTTCCAGCCACCGCCCTGGTCGCTTTCGACTTTTATTTTCTTTGTTGACACCGCTTGATACACCAAATAAGGACCGTTCTGCGGATACGCTTCATTCGTCAAAAGGCTCACGTCAAGTATAGGGTAGGCCTTCGGCAATATTTCCTTACCCGTCTTGTCAATCAACTGTGCGTAAACTAACGTGCTTAATTTCGTATCATATACTTCCCCGTTCCATTTAATGGCATTTGCCCCACCACCCTCGTCGGTGTACGAATTCATCTTTATCACTTCTGTCTTACCGGTCAACACCAATGCGTAACCGCCGTTGAAGTCATACATACAAACCATACGGTTTTTACTCGCCGGTTTATAATACCAACCGTAGCGGATAGCCGCACCTGCCGCACTGCTGCTATAATCAGCAACATACTTGTTCGGCTTTACAATCTCCTTACCCAGCTCAAGATTCCAATAACCGATGAAGTCCTTATCTCCGATTTTTTGAATCAGACGGCACACGCCTTCCACAGGCAACCCCACCGCTTCATATTTGCAGGGAATAACTTCTTTGCCTGTGCTGTCAATCAAACCCATCTTTCCGTTTATTGTGGCCTGAACATAACCGTCAACAAAGATTTGCTCGCTCGGTTTATTTGCGTCGGCTATGCCTGTACCCCAACTAGAATCGCCCGTCCAGTATTCAGCCTGTATTTTGTCGTATACAGGCTGAGCTGCCCACCTGCCACTGCTATCAACCAAGCCATATTTGGAACTTGTGAGTGTACCCTCCGCTGAACGTGTAACTACCGGGACTTTGCGCAGCCCGTTATCGAAGAATACCGAGAGGGTCTTCGCATAATCAGCCGTTGTCCCAATCCACGTTACATCCTCTTCGTTGTAGAGTTTTTCCGCCGCCTGTGCGATAGCCGTCGTCGGCAGCATGGTCAGTGCCATGCACAGGGTGAGCAATATGCCCATAAATCGTTTCTTCATACTCTTGTTCCTCCTTTTTTAATTGGATGAAAATAATGCTTCTTTCTTTACGTTCAATCTATCAAAAAACCGCCCTCCAAAACCGTCCGCTGCATGAAGCACCATTTTTTCGACTTGAAACATGATTTTGGCACAGCAGATCTGCACACCCCTGCGCCGCACACTTTCCATGATTGGCAGCCATTGCCCGAATCACTGACATTACAGGAATATTGATAGGCAATGCTCAAAAGCGAAAGTGCAGCTAAACCGCAAACGACGCTTTTAATCATTGCCTATGGGTAATTAGTTTTATTCTCTTCTCATTATCCTTCCGGTTGATAAAGCGAAGGTATTAGTTTCAGATTTCCTGTTATATATGGAGGAATTTCCGTCATCACGCTAAGTTTCTTACCGTTGATCGTTACCAACCATCCTACAAAATCCCCATCCCTGGTAACTGTAGGATAAGGAAGCTCTGTAATTTTCCCAGCGGTATACTTTTTAATAGCATTGGAAGGTATTTTTACACCCTTTACAGATTCATAGCTTATTTTATAGGTTGCAGGCTTTACCCACTGAGCATAAAGAGTCACACTCTTATTCTTATTCGGTAAATAGCTTTCTAAATCTCCTACCTGATAAAAGCTATTATAATCTGCGGATTTTTTTGTACTCCAGCCTACAAACTTGTAGCCCGCTCTCTTAAAGCCATTCTTGGGAAGCTTATAGTCTGCATCAAGAACTCCATTTTTCATCTTTCCGCTACCGCCATTGGAATTGAAGACGATGGCATATCCCCATTTCGCTTTAAACTGAAGGCTGGGTCCCATGCCTGGCTGATATTTCGTATATTTTATGCCGTTGCTATGATACCAGCCTAAGAAGGCAGCTCCTTTTTTCGTTGGTGTCGGTAGCTTGAATTCCTTGGTGGAAGCATCAATCTTCTTCGCTTCTACTAAGCTTCCGCCATCCGTATCATAGGTAATATAATATTCCTTGGCAGGGTCAAAAACAGCTATCCCATAGGTTACCTTAACACCCTCATACCGAAGCTCAACTGCTTTCCAGCCTTCTTGTGTAAAAGCTCTTCCCTCTTCCAACTCTACTCCAGAAAATGAAGTGATCTTGGAATTCTCTATGGTTGCTTTTGTTCCATCCGACATCTTAGCCACCAAAACCATACCTTTCGTCGAATAGCCTTCTCCAACATTGTAAGCACATTTCTCCGGGAGGGTTGTAATCTCTATAGATTCTACCTTTGCCGCGGCCTTTGCATTTGAGATATTCATACCTCCAGATAATGCTGCAAGCATAATCATACACATTATTGCTGCTATTTTTTTCATGCTCTTATCATCCTCTCTCTTTATTATTCTATTGCTGTAAGGGAATATCCCTTGCATTCATATATTATCTTATTAATTCCAAAAAAATCATCCGATGCATGAAACATGATTTTTTCGACATGAATCATAGTATCGAAATTTCAACTTTTATGGTAAACTTATCCTGTAGAGGTATGGAAAATAGAGAACTTGGAGGAATTCTTATGCTACAGCTTGCGGTCTGTGATGATAATATAGACGAGCTGTCCAATATGGCACAGCTCATAAACCTGTATCGGACGTCAAAAAATTTCAACTGTGAATATGCCGTCTTTCCAAACGGCTTTGAACTAATTTCCGCTATAGAGAAGGGAAAGCGTTTTGATATCTACTGTCTGGATATTATTATGCCAGGTTTTATGGGCATTGAAGTTGCCAGGGAAATCCGTAGCTTTGACAAATCCGCTCCAATCTTATTTTTCACTTCGTCCCCCGAATTTGCCTTAGAAAGTTATTCGGTAAAAGCCTTCAACTACATACTTAAGCCCGTTTCAAAAGAAAAGCTGTTTTACACCTTTGACGAAGTACTGGAGCAGCTCAAAGTAAAAAAAGAGGAATCTTCCATCATTATAAAAAGTAATGCAGGGATTCAAAAAATACTGATTTCCAATTTAGTCTTTGCTGAGGTTATTGGTAGAAATGTTTTTTATCACCTGCGCTCCGGAAGAGTAATTGAATGTACAGAGCCCTTTTCTCTGGTCTGTGATACTCTTCAAAAATATGGGTGTTTTCTGAAACCCCATCGCTCTTACCTGGTAAATATGAAATATGTGGATACCATTGAACATCATCAAATAACATTACAAACCCTTTCCTCAATCCCAATAGCACAAGGTAAGGCAAAGGGGATAAAAGAGCGATATTTGAATTATCAAATGGAGGAATAAGTAAATGGAGAGAGGAGCTTTCAAATGCTAGTAACAGTAATAGGACTCCTAAGATTTGGGTGTTCTCTGGTTTTTGGTATCTCAGTAACAGCTCTCTTTGCCGGAATAGAGCTGACGCGGAAAAATAGACTCATACTTAGCTTGCTCTGCTTATTTTTTCTTTTCGTGCAGACTGGCAGTTGGTGGCTTCTCGGCTTAGATTTGACCTCCAAGCTGTATCCGCTGATTACCCACCTGCCATTAATATTTATATTTTCTTTATACTATAAACGCCCATGGTTGATATCCACTGTCAGCGTGCTTTCCGGCTATCTGTGCTGTCAAGCCCCCCGTTGGTTTGGTTTCCTTGCCGGAGCTGCTTTAGGTAGCAGCCTTGCGGACCATATCTTTTATGTTGCCGCTGTATTTTTATCCTATTATTTTTTAAAACGATATGTTGCTGGATCTATCCGTAATTTTATGGAGATCTCCACGAGATCTTGCTTATTTTTAGGTGGTGTACCGCTTTTTTACTATCTTTTTGATTACACCACCACCATATATACTGATGTGCTTTACCGCGGCACGAAATGGGCCGTGCAGTTCATGCCTTCGATGGTATCTGTGTTTTATTTTGTTTACGTTATTCTTTACTATGCTGAGACTCAAAAACAAGCTTTACTTCAAAGAGAACGTGATATGCTGGATGCCCAGTTTCGGTTGGCGCAGACAGAGTTTTCTTCTCTTCGGCAACTGCAGCAGAATGCAGCCGCTTACCGGCATGACATGCGGCATCATTTCACCCACTTGCAGGGATTAGCCTCCAAGGAACATCTCGAGGAGCTCAAGGAGTACCTGCGGACTGCTCAATCCGACATTGATGTCATCACGCCAGTACGCTTTTGTGAAAACGAAACTGTGAATTTAATCCTTTCTGCATTTGCTACAAAAGCAAAGCAATTAAACATACTATTAACGATAGATGCCAAGCTACCCGACTCCCTTCCCTTTAGTGAAACAGAGCTTTGCTCCCTCTTGTCAAACGCTTTGGAAAATGCCATACAAGCCACAGAACACATTACTGACAACAATAAGCGCACGATTCTCCTGCGCATATACTCCAAGAATAACAAACTATGTATTGACCTGCGAAACACCTATCAGACAGAACCGGAATTCCTTCAGGATCTGCCGGTATCAAAGGAACAAGGGCATGGCTTTGGTACAAAGAGTATGGTACATATCGTGGAAAAGCATGGCGGTGTATTTCACTTTTCAGTTAAGGATGGTTGGTTTATATTTCAAGCGACTGCTTAAAAGGGAGGTATAGTAACACTTGTCGGAAATGACAAACACAAAAATAGCCTATCCCCGTACTGCTTTTTTGTAAGCTCATCGAAGCTCTCCCTAGCTTCAAGCGTTCCATGTGTACAGAATAAAAACAGCTCCCGGTGCTACCAACACCAAAGCGCCAAGGATTAATCAAAAATAAATACAACAAAACTGCCTCTGCTTGCAAACGGGAGTATATAGAAAGGGAAATACTATGGATAAAAAAGATTTTTAAGAAAGACTTCAAGCCTTTACAGGCAGTGCATTATCAAAATCAGCTTCACAAAATGAAGAGAATGATTACACCCAATTATTATTCCAATCCATAAAACACATAAATGAATATGGACAAGAATTCTGGTATGCTCGTGAATAATCTAAAGCTCTAGAATACAAGGACTTTAGAAACTTTGAATTCATCGTTTTTAAAGCTATTGAAGCTTGTAAAAATAGTGGAAATAAAATTTCTGACCATTTCGGCGAAGTCACCGAGATGGTTCCAATTGGTTCTGGCGCACAGCGAGGATTCAAAAGTTACCAATTTTCAAGATATGCTTGCTATCTTATTGTAATGAATGGAGATTGCAGCAAAAAGATCATCTCTTTTGGACAAACCTATTTCAATCCAGAGCGACAAAAAAGCCTTACAACCATTAAGTTATAAGGCTTTCTTTATGAGCAGGGGAAGAGGGATTCGAACCCCCGTGAACGGTTTTGGAGACCGTCATACTGCCGCTGTATGATTCCCCTAAATCTTAGGAATATTTCTGTTAGATACCTTTCGTTGCACATCTCAACTCCATTGTATCCTAATATCCTGATTTATTCGACTTTGTGCTTTCAAGCACTTTACTATATTACAATGAATTGTTCTAATTGTCAAGAATATTTCGCAACATTATCAAAACTTTCCCTGATCTTTATATTTCTGATAAGATTAGCTCCGTACTTGCAACTGATACATTCAAGCTTTCACCGATTTGGAACAGGTTGCTTTTTATATTCTCCTGCATTTCTCTCTGATTGGCTATTTCCTCTTCCATCTGATGGCATATTTCATTCTCTGCTTCCGTAGCTTCAGATATATTCTGGAACAAGCTTTTTATTTCCTCCAGAAAGGCTGTCATTTTAAGATATTTGTCTGCCGAGGTTCCTATTGACATCTCTTTATAGCATTCTTCCAGCAATAGAGTTAGTCTGGAACCTTCCTTTGACATATTCAGTACTGAATCAGATAAATTAATGGCTTCATAGGCTACCTTCTCTGTATTTAACTGAGACTCATCCCACTGCTCCATAATATCAGCTACATAAGTCATACATTCCTGTGCATTTGCCAGAACCAATAGTTTTTCGTTTAACTTACTCCTCATTCGTGCCTCCCAACCGCTTCCAAAGCGGAATATAGTTCCTCAACATTGATTGATTAAAGTACAGCCTCATGTTTGTAAATATATATGTATATGAAATGAATTAACCCATGGTTTTCCACGATTCTTTCGCAAACCTACATGCATTTCTAGTGGAGGCTACTTTCGAAGTAAAGCCATTACCTCTTGAATATTTTTTACACCGATTAATTTTATCCCTGATGCTTTGATATTCTCTTTATTCGCCTGAGGAAGAATGCATACCTCAAAGCCCATCTTTGCAGCTTCCATTACTCTATGTTCTGCCATATTGACAGCTCTTATCTCTCCTGTCAAGCCGACCTCTCCAAATAAAACGGTTCTGTTATCCAGCGCAATATTGCGATAGCTGGATAGAATCGCTGTTGTTACAGCCAAATCAAGGGCTGGCTCTGTTATTCTCATGCCTCCGGCTACATTCACATAGGCATCGCAGTCAGATAATTGTACTCCGGCTCTTTTTTCCAAGACAGCCATTAATAGGTTAACCCGGTTATAGTCAGTACCTGCCGCCGTTCTTCTTGGCATGTTAAAATTAGTTCTGCATATTAAAGCTTGAACCTCGACTAAAATCGGCCTTGTCCCCTCAATGGAGGCAGCCACTACTGAGCCCGGCTCGCCTTCCGGCCTGCCTTTTAACATAAATTCAGAAGGGTTTTTCACCTCCACCAGTCCGCTGCCCCGCATTTCAAAGACACCGATTTCATTGGTGGAGCCAAATCGATTTTTTACTGCTCTGAGAACACGGTATGAGGCGTAATTGTCACCTTCAAAATATAATACCGTATCCACCATATGTTCTAGCACCCTAGGCCCGGCAACTACACCTTCTTTTGTCACGTGACCTATGATAAATATTGTGATACCAACTCCCTTCGCAATCTGCATCAGGGTACTGGTGGCTTCTCTAACTTGACTCACACTGCCAGGAGAAGAGGATACCTCCTCTTTAAAGATAGTTTGAATGGAATCAATGATTACAATCTCTGGGCAATGCTTTGCAATTGCGTCTCCAATTAAGTCCAGGTTTGTTTCACATAGCAGGAGAAGCTCGCCGTGAAATACGCCGAGCCTCTCAGCCCTCATTTTAATCTGGCTTAAGGATTCTTCTCCTGATATATATAATACTTTTCTTGATTTATTAACAATCTCTCTGCACATCTGCAGAAGTAATGTTGATTTACCGATTCCGGGATCTCCGCCTACCAGCACAAGGCTTCCTTTTACAATTCCGCCCCCCAGTACACGATCAAGTTCCTCGATTCCTGAACATAACCTAAGTTCTGATTCCGCTTTAATGCTTGAAAGCAGCTCCGGTTCTCTGGTTACTTTGATTCCGGCTGGTTTATTGGATTTTTTCAAGACCGGCTCCTCTGAAAAGCTATCCCATGCTTTACAGCCCGGACACTGGCCTAACCATTTTGCTGATTCAAAGCCGCACTCTTTACAGAAAAATACCGTCTTGTTTTTCGCCATCCTACTGTTGAACCACCTTTATATAATCTGTCTTTGACTCTTCTAACTCTAAGCTGATTATCAGCTTTCCGCCAAGATTTGTCTTCATTTTTCCAAGGCAGATATCATTCTTATATATCTCATACTCTTTTTCAGCTTCTAATTCCAGTGTAATTTGTGCATTGTCATTCCCGTTTACTTCAAAGCTTAAATCGTTACCCTTGGAGTCTAAATGAAAAACAGCTGTACCTGGCACTGATTCATATACAAACATTCCATTCTTCTCAAGCTTTGTGATCTCGTGAAAGGTTTTTACCTTGTACAGATCTCCTTGATGCTCGAAATCAGATACCTTTGATTTAACATTCAGTACATAGTTACCGAAGCTAATTGTCCCATCATTTTCTTTGCGTATTAACTCTTCAACAACTGCCATTATATGATCCTCCTAGATGATAGCTATATGGGCGTGTCAAAACACGTCCTGGTAGATTTTATCTTACTAAATTTCTTATTACAATTAATATATTATTACATTATATACGAAATACAGACAAATATCTACTATTCATTTCTGAAATTAGTGTGAAATGCATAGCATTTCACATCCGGCATTGAGCAACCTAAAGGTTGAATGTCCGTTAGTGTGAAATAAAGACCATTTCACATGGTGTACCCAACGACCTTGCGGTCGAATGTCAGTTAGTATGAAATAAAAACCATTTCACATCTGACACTCGGTAACCTCATGGTCGAAACGTCATTCGTAAGATTATTCTCATTTAATTAAACTATCGTTCCATTTAACTTTTTGAGTCACTTGATACGGTTACTGGGCTGACAGGGCGTAATACCATTTCGTTATCAAGGTATTCAACAAGGACATTATCGCCCTCCTTAATTGTTCCTGCTAATATCTCTTCTGCCAGCTTATCCTCGATCTTTGACTGTATTGCACGGCGTAACGGTCTTGCACCATACTTTTGATCAAAACCTGCTTCAGCCAGATGGGCAACTACCTCCGGTGTTGTCTCTATGGAGATATTCATCTGCGCCTTGCTTCTCTTGGCAATGGTATGAATCATAATGGAAACAATACTCTTAATATTATCCTTTGTCAGGGAATGGAATACAATAATTTCGTCAATACGGTTAATGAACTCGGGTTTAAAGATCTTTCTTACCTCATCCATAACAGCATCCTTCATCTTCTTATAGTCTTCTGTCTCATCGATAACAGATGCAAAGCCCAGACGCTTCGGTGCTACGATATTTTGAGCTCCGGCATTGGAGGTCATAATGATAATTGTATTTTTAAAGCTGACCCTTCTACCCTGGGAATCCGTGATATGTCCGTCATCCAATACCTGAAGTAATATATTGAATACATCCGGATGTGCCTTTTCAACCTCATCAAATAGAATAACGGAATAAGGATTCTGACGAACCTTTTCACTTAGCTGCCCGCCTTCATCATAACCAACATATCCCGGAGGTGAACCAATCAGCTTACTGATACTGTGCTTCTCCATATATTCGGACATATCAACTCGGATAATGGAATTCTCACTGCCAAACATAGCTTCTGCCAATGCCTTGGAAAGTTCTGTCTTACCCACACCGGTAGGTCCTAAGAAGAGGAAGGAGCCAATTGGTCTATTCGGATCTTTCAGTCCAACGCGTCCACGGCGGATCGCTTTTGCCACAGCTGCTACGGCTTCCTCCTGACCAATTACTCTCTGATGAAGTATGCTCTCCAGGTTTTTAAGTCGCTCTGTCTCTTCCTCTGCCAGTTTCTTCACTGGAATCTTTGTCCAGGTCGCTACGATTTCAGCAATTTCATTGTCACTGACAACCAACTGCTTCTCTGTACGCTCTTTTTCATCAATGAGCTTTTCTCTCTCCAGCTGCTCCTGCATTGCTTCCTGCTGCTTCTTTATTTCACCGGCTTTTTCATAAGCCTCGGCCTTTATTGCCTTTTCTTTATCGTCCTCCAGGCGCTTAATCTCCTGTTCTAATTCTTTGATTCTCGGAGAGGAGGTATAGGTGCTGAGGCGGACCTTTGAGGCGGCTTCATCCATAAGATCAATCGCTTTATCCGGCAAATATCGATCATTGATATAGCGGCTGGATAACTTTACTGCTGCTTCCAGAGCAGTGTCTGTGATTCGTACCTGATGATGTGCTTCGTATTTGTCACGCAGCCCAAAAAGAATCTGTATTGCTTCATCCTCTGAGGGCTCATCTACCACAACCGGCTGGAATCTACGCTCCAGCGCAGCGTCCTTCTCAATATATTTACGGTATTCTTCTCTTGTGGTTGCGCCGATAATTTGCAGCTCTCCGCGTGCCAAGGAAGGTTTTAAGATATTCGAGGCATCAATTGCTCCTTCTGCGCCGCCAGCTCCAATAATCGTATGAATCTCATCGATAAATAATAGTACATTCCCATCCGCTATTACTTCGCTGATTACCTTCTTAATTCGTTCCTCGAACTCACCGCGGTATTTACTGCCTGCAACCATACCGGACAAATCCAGAGTTACGACTCTTTTTTCCTTAATCGTATCCGGAATGTTACCTTCTACAATCTTTAATGCCAGACCTTCGGCAATTGCTGTTTTACCAACACCGGGCTCACCTACAAGGCAGGGGTTATTCTTGGTTCTTCTGCTTAAGATTTGAACAACTCTCTGAATCTCCTGCTCTCTGCCGATCACAGGATCCAACTTTCCTTCTCTCGCATATTCCGTAAGATCCCGGCTATACTGGTCAAGTGTTGGTGTCGCAGAGGTTTTCCCCTTTTGTTTCCCTTTTGCCTGGGGAGCATAGTCACTCTTTGCAGCACTGACATCCACTCCGGAAGCCGTTAATATGTCTATATAGACCTTTTGAATATTAACTCCCAGGGTATTCAATAAGCGAACAGCGATACAATCGGATTCTTTAATCAGTGCAATTAAAATGTGCTCCGTACCAACTAATTGAGCCTTTAATTTTGCTGCTTCTTTATAACTCTGATCCAGAATTCTCTTGGATCTGGGTGTGAAGCTTCCCGCATCCATCATCTCTACACCGCTGTTTGGTGCAATCAATTGATTTACTAATTCCAATACTTTTTCTACGGTTACCCCATTCTCCTCCAAAATCTTGGAAGCAACACCGTCCACCTCCATCAAACCGATCAGCAGATGCTCCGTTCCTATATAATTGTGGGATAAGCGATAAGCTACTTCCTTTGCCAAAGTTATGGCACTTTTTGCGTTTTCTGTAAATTTATCATACATCATATTTGTGTCCTCCATTCTTGCTGAGAGTACTTTAATTACCCATCTTTAATTGAAACTATTGTGAAATGTAGAACATTTCACATCCGGAATTGTGCGACCTACGGTCGATTATCCGTTATTGTGAAATGTAGAACATTTCACATCCGAAATTGTGCGACCTAACGGTCGATTATCCATCATTGTGAAATGTAGAACATTCCACATCCGACACCCAGCCATCTTATAGCTGAATGACAGTTAATATAAAATTAATTACTAATAATTTTCGGTAGTTCTTTCCGGATATATTCAGCCCTGGCCTGATCTCTGGTTAAGCTTCCAACATTTTTACCAAGCGTCCATTGCAGACTGCCCGGCTGAACTCCCATCATCAATTTGTGAATATTAAACTCACGGTCAAACTTAATTAAGCCGCAATCCTTTCCAAACTTTAATTGGGACAGCAGGGTCATTGCGTCGTCCGCTGAAATCTGTCTGGCATATTTTAATACCCCATAGGAACGATACACCTGATCTTCTATTTCATCCGCATTGACGGATAACATATATTCGCGGCGCTTGCGCTCCTGCTTCACTACCTGAAATACAATTCTTTTTAAGTTCTCTATAATTTCACTTTCAGAATTCCCCATTGTCTTTTGATTGGAGATCTGATAAATACTGCCTAAACTTTTTGTACCCTCTCCGTAAATTCCTCGGATGGTTACACCATATTTACCTACCTCTTCAATCAGCTTTTGTATCATCCTGGCTGAGCTAAGTGCCGGAAGAAATACCATACAGGAGGCTCTAATACCAGTTCCTACATTGGTAGGACAGGAGGTCAAATAGCCATATTTCTCATCATAGGCAAAATTCAACTTCTCATAAGCTATATCATCGATTCGATCTGCTTCCAGATAAGCACGTTCTAAATTCATACCGCCGACAATTGCTTGAATTCTCACATGATCTTCTTCATTGATCATGATGCTTACTGTCTCATCCTCCGATAATATAAGTCCGGTAGCCTGCTCCTTCTCTGCCAGAAGAGGGCTTACAATATGGCGCTCTACCATGGCAATTTTATCAATGTCACTTAAGGTACTTATATTGCAGGCATAGTATTTTTTATTCTCCTTCTCGTTCAAAGAAGTATTTATTTCCTTCACTTTTTCGACTAAATCACGAGCCTGCTCATCTGTTATTTTAGAAGAAAAGGGGTAGGTTTCAAGGTTGCGTGCAAGTCTGACACGGCTGGAGATTACTACATCACTGTCCGGAACAATCTGCTCATACCACTTAAGCATTGTTAATCTCCTCCTTTTTCATCTGTTTAATAATATCGCGAAGTCTGGCGGCCTCCTCAAACTCTTCTTTTTCAATCGCTTCCTGCAATCGGATGGACAACATCTCAATCTCTGAAATATCCAGCTTGGTTTTATCCGGCTGAGCAGCAACAGTTAAACCCTTCGGCCGCTTACCTGTATGCACATCCGCACCCTGAATTCCTTTTAAGGTTTTGCCTAATTGCTTTTGAAAGCTTTGGTAACAGCCCGCGCAGCCAAACCGCCCTGTTGCGGCAAATTCGTCGTAACTCATCCCACACCTGTCACAGGTTACAATCTGATCGTCAGTATCCGGCTTTTTCTGACCGGTACCGGTATAGGTATCAAGCAAGGTCGAAAGTAGATCCCCAAGAGTGAGGTCACTGTTCATTAACGGCTTCTCCATTTGAAAAGATGTATAGTCTGTTGCACACTCTTCACAAAGATGCTGTTCCTTTTTTACTCCGTTTATGATTTCTGTGTATAGTATTTTGGCATCTCTTTTCTGGCATCTATCACATAACATGGTCATTACCCCCTTTCAAATTCACGAAAGATATCGTTAACGATCTCGTGTGCCTCCTCGCAGCTGATGTCTTTACAAAAGGCTTTTGCAAGAATTACTCTGAGCTCCTCCCGCATTTCCCTGATTGCCTGCAATTTGTTAATATCAATTGCAATCACCGCACCTTTTCTGCGATCCAGTCTTAAATATCCCTCCTGTTTCAGCATCGTGTATGCCTTGTTAACGGTATGCATATTAATGCCGATATGCTCTGCCAGATCTCGAACTGAAGGCAGGTTCTCTCCCTCCTGGAGCTGGGATGTGGCTATACCATATATGATTTGATTCCTAAGCTGGATATAAATTGCTTCATCACTATTAAAATCAATTTGTACAAACATAAGGACACACCTCATTCTATTACATAAATCTGTAATTGATACTTCCTGGCGATCACTAGCTTTTCCTTATAGCAATCACCAACTGATACTTTTTTTAATTAGGAGTGATAGTTATCGTATCACGTTATACCTGTTATACACTCAGTATAACAGGTATGATTAAAATGTCAAGTATCTTTACTTTTCGTCTCTTTTGCTGCTCCTTAGTTTAAGCACCAGCCCAACTGTAGCAACCGTCAATAGTCCGCATATTACACTCAGGACAACAATTACAATGACCGCCTTATTCAGTCGTTCATTATCTTCACCATAGTCTTGTTGCGAAGATGCATCTGCGCTCGCTGGTGTATCAAGAGCTGCATTGTTCGCCTGATACCTTTGCAGTGTTTTTTCTATACGATCATACTGATAAAATCCTGTTTCGCCAAATTCATTTTTCGCATAAATAAGTAGGAAATCACTATCCTCATCCTTTACCGGCACATAGGCATTAAATTGAATATCTGATATTATTAATGTTACCTGCTTATAGCCTTCCGGAATTACAATACTGCTGTCCGGCTCTAAGATCTGATACCGTCCGCTGTAGATAGCATATTTTTCCCCATTTACCGTAATCACTTCAAACGTACTCTGGGCAGGAACGGGTGATACCACATCCTCTTGCGCTGCCCCATTCGCAGGTTTTGAATCTCGGAATACATTAATAGTATATTCTATGACATCTCCTGATTCCGCTAATACAGATATTACAACTTTATTATCACCCTCTGCCAAAGAATCATTACCAGAAATGGATACTGATGCTTTAGAATCTTCGGGAAAAGCAGTTATAATTAACTCCTTTGTATTAAAATCTACATTCGCCTTGTATTCATGTACATCAGGAGTGAAAGCAGGGCTGATATTCACAGGGCTTGTTACCAAGGTCTTTAATTTGGCATTGGTCGATGCAGTTACCGGCGCTTTTACATTTAAAGTTAATTTATTACTGGATACGGACATCTCATATCCTGTGTTAATATCATATACCATAACAGCACCGCTGAATTGTATATCACAAATACCCACCTTTGATGCTTCAAACTTCAATGTATATTTTCTGGATTTATCTCCATCTAATACATTCATATCAGATATTTTTAAAAAACCGCTGCTTCCTTTCACAACAGAGGGTCCCCCTGCATACTCTAAAATATTGTCATCATAGGTTAAATTCGCTTCAAAATCACCAAAGCTACTTCCGGAATTAATCTTTAGATATACGAATATATTGTCTCCTACCGTGATATCCACCTTATCCGCACTAATCTCAACATCGGCACTGGCTGCCTGACTGGTCTTTGAGAAAAGGAAGCTTCCTGCGAATATAAAAAATAATATTAATCCCAACTCCATCATTTTTCTCTTTTTCATAAGTATGTTCTCCATTTCTTGGTTTGTTATGAACCGAAAGTTAAACTAGTGTAAAATACATTTCACATCCTACACCCAGCGACCTATCGGCCGAATCTCAGTTAGGGTGTTTCTAAAAGCTTCTTGTGCCGGGCTGAGTACTCCGCTATGTGTAGACCAGGCGTAATCGAATTCCTTTATATCAGAATCCGGCCGTCAGGTAATTCTGCCTGCGGCCGGATATTCTTATCCCGTCAAAATCTTTTAAGGCCCGCTTGCATCATTTGATGGTGAAGGCTTATTGTCTGACTATTGTTACGCTGTAATTTGCTATGTCCCCATTTTCTGCAATTACCGGAATCGTGATTACATTTGATCCGACATTAAGTGCAACCATTCCACTACCATTCATGACAGTGGCTTTTTTACTGACTGCTGTTGCCTTGATTTGAACACTGCTGATAGTGTTGTCAACCATAATGTAATAGTTTTGCTCCGTCTGATTAAAGCTTGGTGTTAATGCAAGAGAATTGCCGGAAGCATCCAGCACCTGTAAGCTCTTCATA
The DNA here is from genome assembly GCA_023392995.1 of Bacillota bacterium. Lineage (GTDB taxonomy): Bacteria > Bacillota > Clostridia > Lachnospirales > Lachnospiraceae > Mobilitalea. The sequence goes on along the minus strand of JAEWMZ010000466.1, from coordinate 1,327 downwards.
CGGTTATTCGGATTAAATGCAGTGGTCGGAAGCGGTGCAGGCGTCTCAGGCATATTAAAATATACTGGAATGGAGAATACGATTGGAGTATCTGACATTCCATTATATGCGGCTAATACTTTCTTTGCTTCTGCATAGGGTGCTTCCAAATTTGACATGTATTGATGATAATAGGTGGAAATTGGTGTCACATTAAACTTTTGAAGATAAATGGTATCCTGTCCCCGATTAATGTAGCTGCCACCAATGAAACTGGAGCCGCCCACAATAGATTTAAACGGGCTTGTCCAGGGAATCATATATTGGGCATTGGTTGCGGCATTCGTACTTCCGTCCCTGGCAAACTTCAGCCCTTTTGCAACCGCACCGCCGCCGGAGCTATCGGATGCCCCGATATTGTAAAAATTGTAATAGCCTTCATAGCCGGCATATTTTCCCGTTACACTTCCGCTTAAGGTAGTGGAACCGGTTACCACCTCCTGCTTTACACGGGAGGCTAAATGGTAGGGGCTGACACCAGAATATTCTGCCGCTTTGATAAAGGTCTCGCCATAAGAATAAGTCTGGGTAACTCCTGCCTCGTCAATAAAGGTATAATACGAATTGTAAAGAGCCGTTCCCTTTAAAATGTTCTCAACGCCAGATGCATTCTGATAGCCGCTCTGGTATTTTAGTAATTCAAATTGGAAGATCCCATTGGCAGTCAGAAAGTTTCTGGGATCCATATAGTACTTGACAGCATCCTGAGATGCTGTAACCCAGGTAGTACCATCATATACGGTAAAGATATCTGTTTTCCAATCATAGGCTCCGCTTGCAAGGGATTTCCATTCAACACTCCTGGAATTCGGTATTAAATTCTTACCAGGCCCACTCTCCGCTGCAATGGCTGCATTCCAGTCAAGTCCGGTTTGATATGGTTTGAACTCCCATTTAGGGTATTGGCTATGTAACTGCACCAGCGCCGGGATATAGCTGTCTGGAAAGCCTAAGCTCTTTAACTGTTCGGCGTAGCTTAAATTGCCCGGATCAGAAGAATTTGGCACGGGTGTTACATTTGTTCCAGCCGATGGTGTAGGCGTAGGCCCGGGTGTTACCAAAGGTGTCAGGTCGCTGATGTATACATATTCTGCTTGTGCATAACCTGTATTTATAACACCGTTGAACCAAAAATATACTTTATAATAGATGGAACCTGATATTGTAGATGCTTCTGTTACAATAACCTCTTGTCCGCTTTTTAGCTGTACAGGCTGCGCATTCGAGCCGGTTAGATATACCATTCCATTCGCTACACTGCTAAACACATTCACATAATAGGAATTGC
>JAEWMZ010000465.1 GCA_023392995.1 Bacillota bacterium | reverse complement strand
GTACTCCATTTATTACCAGGTCTATTCTCCCCTCAAGGACTACTCCCCACTGACTTTCATGTTCATGCTCCGGTAAATCAACATCTTCTGAAAATTCCATAAAAATAAGCTGATGATTCTCTGCTTGAGAAAGATATGCCTTAACACCTTTGAACGGGATATCTGCTTCTGGCAGGTTTAAAATTGGTTCTGGAAAATTCGCTATCATCATTTCTTTTCTCCTCTTATTTGTATTATTTTTCATACAGTCATTCTTTGTTGTATCTTCTTAATTTCTATGGTACTATAATACAATCAATCTGTAAAATGACTGTTTTCTATCATCACAATCGAAAATTCCGATTAATCAAATATGGAGAGGGACGTTTATGGACTTAATACAATTGAAAACCTTTATCGTTTTGTCTAAAATCAAGAATTATACGAAAACAGCTATCGAGCTTGGCTATGCCCAATCCAGTATATCTGCTCAAATTCAGCAATTAGAGCAGGAGTTAAACACGAAACTCTTTGACCGTATTGGAAAAAATATTTTTCTTACGCCGTCAGGCGAAATGCTATTACCCTATGCTACTGAAATGCTGGCACTGACTGCAAATGCAAAAGACGCAATTAACTACGAACATTCAGCACATGGACAGATCATAATTGGTGCTTCCGAATCCCTTAGTGTTTTTCAACTTCCAGAAATAATAAAATCATTTCGAAGCACACATCCCAAGATAGAAATTCAACTAAAATTACTTGATAATGATCAGGCTATACAGCAATTAGCCGATAACACGATTGATATTGCATTTACCATTGGAAATCCCATAGTACACCCTTCTATTAAATCGTATCTTACAAAAGCTGAGGATATTTTAGTTCTAGCTGCTCCAACACATCCTTTGGCTTCAAAATCCACCTTAGAAATTACGGATTTTGACAAGCAAACCTTTTTATTAACGGCCTCAGGTTGTAATTACAGAACTGCTTTTGAATATGATTTGCATTCCAATGATATTTCTTATCAAGTCGCATTAGAAGCAGGAAGCGTACAAGTAATAAAAGAAATGACGATGAGTGGTTTAGGTATTTGCGTACTTCCTCATCTGGCGGTGCGAAAAGAGCTGACTTCCAGTCTTTTAAGTGCTCTCCCTTATCAGTATGAGAATAAAATCTATGTACAGCTATTTAGCCATAAATCAAAATGGATATCGCCTTATTTATTGGATTTCATTGAGCTTGTTAATGAAAAGGTAAATTGACCTTCCACTAAAGGTTCGAATCTATTTCTCCAACTATAAACTCATGCTGCCTAGGATCAAATCAATGTCTATTTATAAAAAAACAACTCTCCTGGACATGGGAAAGTTGTTTTTTTTATAATATCTATTTAAACTTGCTTTCTTCTTAGCAACAGCTTCACTAACTCAGAAGCAATAATTACGGTGAAGCTTAAGCCCAGCAGCTTCATCCACATACCAAAGCCCAGCGGAACCGTTCCAAAAAATGCACCTGCAAATTGAATAATCACAATCTGCAATACAAAGGTAATGGATATAACGATCAACATAATCTTATTTTGCAGCAAATGCTTAAAAATACTTGTAGTATGCAGTTCACGGCAGTTAAATGCGTTGAACAGCTGGAACAAAGCAAATAGGGTGAACAATACCGTCATGCTCTCGGCCTGTGTCGCACCTAAAAAATTAAATACATACTGACATAAAAAGATAATGGAAATATATAACCCGGTGAATCCAATACGAATATACATGGTGCGGGAAAGTATATTTTCACTTCTCTTTGTAGGTTCACGACTCATTAGATCATCATAAATTGGTTCCAGACCCAAGGTTAATGCCGGCGGTCCATCCATAATAATGTTAATCCATAAGAGCTGTAAGGCAGTAAAAGGAGCCTTCAAGCCCAATAATATAGAAGTAAACACAACAATTACGGAAGAAACATTAACGGTTAACTGAAACTGTATGAAGCGTTTAAAGTTTTCATAGATTCCGCGCCCCCAGGCAATCGCTTTTACTATGGTGGAGAAGGAGTCATCCAGCAATACGATGTCACTGGCCTCCTTGGATACCTCTGTTCCCGATATTCCCATGGCAATACCAACATCCGCATTCTTTAACGCCGGTGCATCATTAATACCATCCCCTGTAACCGCAACTACATTGCCTTGTTGTTTTAAAAGTTTAACCACTCTCATTTTAATCGTAGGAGTACTGCGGGCAATAACACTGATCCTTGGCAGAAGCTTCAACAGCTCGTCATCTTCCAGTTCTGCGATTTCCTTTGCTTCTACAGCAATCCTATCTTCATTTAAAATATGCAATTCATTGGCAATTGCCTTTGCAGTTACTATGTTATCCCCGGTAAGGATCTTAAGATCAATTCCTGCCTGTCGGCAGTTCTTAACCGCTTCGTACACGTCAGCACGAAGGGGATCGGAGATCGCAACAAATCCATCAAATACCATGTCCGTTTCCATGGCAGTATGATGTTCTTCCTCCTCATAATCCCTCATTTGGTCAAGTTCCTTATGAGCAAACGCAATGACACGCATGGCTTTTTCCTGCGCTTTTGTAATATAATGTTCAATTTCTGCCTTATCCTGATCCGAAAGAGCACACATTGCAAATACACTTTCCGGACTTCCCTTGACATAAGAAATAATCTTTCCATTCACCTTGCTGATCGTCGTCATGTGCTTAAGCTCAGAGGAGAAGGGAAATGCATGCAGTACATCATGATCATTGCGCTCATCCTTGTAGGACTTACCAGAGGTTTTGCGTATCACTGACTTTTCGTAAAAATTCAGCATAGCACATTCCGTAGGATTTCCAATGAAGGTACCATCCTGAGAAATATCTGCAGTGGTGTTAAGACAGACATTGTGTATTAACCAGTCTGAGGTAAGCTCATCTGCTCTCTCGTGCCATTTCTCATCGTAAAATGCGGATACGGTCATTTTGTTTTCCGTCAATGTACCCGTTTTGTCAGAACAAATAACATTAATACATCCCACCGTTTCAGAAGCAATCATCTTCTTTACCAATGCATTCTGCTGAGAAAGCTTGATAATATTAATCGACAATGATACCGCTACAATGGTTGGCAAGCCCTCCGGTACTGCCGCAACAATTAGAACAATGCTTGTAACGAAAGCTTCCAGCACCTCTTCCAGTGCCAATCCACCATTTAAGGCAAAAGAAATTAATTCCGAAGCAAATACAATAGCCGCGGCAATAACACCAAGTACGGTAATGGTTTTTCCCAATCGGGCAAGCTTTTCCTGTAAGGGAGTACTCGCTCGTTCTGTTCCGGTAAGTTCCTTTGCGATCTTGCCAAACTCTGTATTATCACCAACAGCAGTTATCACCATTTTCCCATAGCCGCTCGTAATATAATTTCCTGAGTACAGCATATTCGCCCGTTCTGCGAGGGGCGTCTTTGGATCTGCAATGATATAGTCGCCGTCCTTCTTTGCCGGAACACTTTCTCCCGTAAGCGCAGACTCATCTACCGCTAAACCTGAGCTTTGCAGCAATCTGCCATCCGCAGGTATCTTATCTCCGGTGGAAAGCAGGATAATATCGCCTACCACCAGCTCCTTTTGACTTAACATGAGGGTATCACCCTTACGTAAGACCTTAACAATCGTGTCATCACTTATTTTAGACAACTCTTCAAAGGCTTTCGCACTCCGTCCTTCCATTACTACCGTAATCAAAACAGAGAGGGAAATGGCCGCAAAGATTCCCACACATTCCAGAAAATCCGCTTCAGAGCCTGTTGATGCCCGGATGATATTAACCACTAGGGCAATGACACCTGCCATGATCAGCATCAATATCATCGGTTCACTGGCTGCTCCCATAATTCGTCTTAGAAGGGATTCTGGTTTTTCTCGTGTCAGTGCATTACTGCCGTAGGTAGTTCGATTACGTTCCACTTGATCCAGCGAAAGGCCCGAGGCTTCATCGGTGTTCAATCGTTTGATCAGGTCTTGTTTCTTCTCTTGGAATTCATACATTCCAGCTTCCTCCTATAAACACATGATTTTTGACAAAATAAAAAACTCGTGCATAGCATAACTATGCACGAGTTTATATAATTTCATGCATAGCAAAAGCTATACATGAGTCTCGTTCATTAAGGCAAGCCAGACCATTATGGTCAGTATGTTGACTTGACACGCAGTTTCCTGCGCAAACTACTCCCTCACGAGTATTTAAATTGTTTCATTAGTATGCCATAGATATCCTATTTTGTCAACCTTATCTTTTATATTAAAGGCTATGACTATCTTTCATATTAGTAAAAAGACGTGAAATGCTGAACTATAGTATTACAACACCCTTCTGCTCCATCTCCTCTATCATGCCATCTTCCCATACCGATGCCTGAACCTCTCCAATATGCACCTTATCCATAAAGTACATACAGATTCTGGACTGTCCGATTCCTCCTCCAATGGTAAATGGCAATCGATTATTCAGAATATCCTGATGATAGGGCAGTTCTCTTCTATCGTCCGCTTTCATTTCCGTCAGCTGCCGGTCCATTGCCTCAGCATCCACTCGAATACCCATAGAGGACACTTCGAAAGCAATGTCTAACAAATTGTGATATAAAATCAGATCACCGTTTAAGCTCCAATCATCATAGTCCGGTGCTCGTCCATCATGTCTTTCCCCATTTGCTAATTTATCTCCAATCTGCATAACAAAGATAGCTCCCTTTTCTCTCACATAAGCAGCCTCTCTGTCCTTGGAAGAAAGTCCGGGATATAAGTCTGCCAGCTCCTGGCTCATAATAAAGGTAATTTCTTTCGGTAATTTAGCCTCAAACTGAGCATATCTGTTCGCAACAAATTTCTCCGTCTCTAAGAAGGCTTCATAAATGTTATTCACTGTGCTTTTTAAATGCTCCAGCGTTCTTTCTTCTTTACGAATTACCTTTTCCCAGTCCCATTGATCTACATAAATGGAATGAATATTATCCAGTGTCTCATCACATCTGATTGCATTCATGTCCGTATACAGACCCTCACCGACCTCAAACTTATATCTCTTAAGCGCCATCCGCTTCCACTTTGCAAGGGATTGAACCACTTCACAGTTACGATTCTGTGTACCAATTCCGGCAAATGAAACCGGATGCTCAACACCATTTAAATTGTCATTTAATCCTGTCTCCGGCAATACGAATAATGGTGCGGAAACTCTGGTCAGGTTTAACTTTTTCGCCAGGCTATTTTCAAAATAATCCTTGATCAATTTGATTGCTACTTCCGTATCTCTAAGCGTTGTCTTGCTTGAATATCCCTCCGGTATATAGTGCATTCCATGTCCTCCTAATCAATATAGCTGTTAATCTAAGTTCCTTTCCTGCTGAAAGAACCTCTCATTGATTATACCATGTTTTGTCAAAAAGTATATGTTATCTTTTAAATCCGTTCGTCTTAAGTATTCGCTGGCAAAATATTATTCCTATTTATTTCCAATCGCTTTATCATATTCATGATATTCCATTGATATAAAGCTGATATAAATTCAATCTCTCAATTAATTATATTGATACTATTATTAATTATATTTATTTTAATATTAAAATAATTAATTTCCCAATTGACATATTTTAATATTAGCAGTATATTATAACTATAAAAATCAGAAAGAGGGTATTAATCATGAAATACAAAGCTCCAGGAAAGTGTCCTGTTTGCGGAGAGAACCTTTCTATAACAAAGCTTGGCTGCCCCAAATGCAGTACTTCTATCGAAGGTGACTTCCAGCCCTGTGAATTCTGCCGTCTTCCTGAGGAGGATCTTGAATTTATAAAAGTATTCATCAAATGCCGGGGGAATATTAAGGATGTCGAGAAAGAACTTGGTATTTCTTATCCAACCGTCCGCGGTAAGCTCGACTCGGCGATCAGAGGGCTAGGTTTTGAGATTCCCACCAAAGAAACCGTGAAAGAAAACGAAGATAAAGTGAATGCGCGGAATGAAATCCTTGATCAACTATCCAAAGGAGAAATCAGCCCAAAAGAAGCGACAGAGAAGTTAAAAAGTATATAATCGACCGGATTAGAGCTTCCGGCAGTAACAGAAGAAGCATCGATCTTAATCAGAAAAATATCATATTAGGGAGGATTTATTATGAGTGAACAGCAAAAAATATTAGAAATGATTGAAAAAGGACAAATCACAGCAGTCGAGGGAATGGAATTATTAGAAGCGCTGAATGTGACAAAGGAATTTACTCCTAGACAGACAACAACCGCTATTACTGCTACGAATCATAAATACAAATTTTTAAAAGTCAGAGTTACCTCTGATAATAAGTCTGTGAATGTTAACGTCAATATTCCTTTAAGGCTGTTAACTACCATAGGAGAAATTGCTGATAAGATGACCGCTGTTATACCGGAGGATGCCCGCAGAAATATGGAAACAAAGGGTATTAATATTTCAAATATTGATTTTGCGAAGATTATTGAGGAAATCATCAACGGTACCCTGGATGACCCTAGCATCGTAGATGTTGAAGCATGGGATGAAGCCAGTAAGTCGATGATTATGGTGAAGGTTTATGTTGACTAGGAGGTTACCCATCTTATGGGTTAAAGTGCAGCTTAGTGGTGACAAACATTTCTATCTTAATTTGCCGATCTCTTTATACGCATTCGAAGAGCTGCTTGATGGTGTAATGGACTTACTCGATGTGGCAAGCTTCTTCACACCAAAAAATCAGTTAAAAAACTCCTCATCCATCTCGGTGCATACGGTGAAATCATTGCTGAAAGCGTTGATCAGTCTGATGGATTCGCTAGTTGGCAGCGAGTCATATGATCTCGTAAGGGTTGAGGTTGAAAATGTTAAGGTATCCATCAAAATCAACTAATGCTTATGGAGGTTACTATGTCTAAACTAATATTAAAATATTTATCCATCGTTGCAACAGTCTATCTGTTGTCCATGGCTATTGATACCATTACGATTCATAGTATTCCTGCCCTGCTTATCCTGGGCTTGGTATTATTA
>JAEWMZ010000331.1 GCA_023392995.1 Bacillota bacterium | reverse complement strand
GTGAAGAAATTTATTAATGATAAAAAATTATTCATAAGACGACTCTTTCTTATTATATTAGATGCTATGCTAATCAACATAGCATCCTTTTCAGCGCTTTTTGTCCGTTTTGAGTTAAGATTAAATGAAATTCCTGTATATTTTACTGACGCAGTATTATCCTATGCTTTAATTAATACACTCACTACAATCATAATATTTGCCCTATTCCGCCTATACAACAGCTTATGGAAATATGCAGGTATCGATGAGCTAGTGAACATCTTATTCGCCGGCGCAGCATCCGGCTTCCTGCAATTAATTGGAATGCATTTTATCATGCGTATTCATGTTCCAAGAAGCTACTATCCCCTTAGTATGATATTTACTATTTTATTCATAACAGCTAGCAGATTTCTCTACCGGTATGCAAGAAGAGCATCACGCCGAAGATTTATCGGCAACCAATGCAGAATCATGATTATCGGTGCTGGCGAAGCCGGAAGTGCTATTATACGAGAGACATCCGTAAGTGATTATGTCAGGGGAACAGTTGTATGTGTCATTGATGATAATAAGAACAAAATAGGAAGTTACATTCATGGTATTAAAGTAGTTGGAGATCGGACAAGTATTGTTGATGAGGCATCTCGGCGTGAGATCACTGACATCTTCATCGCAATTCCATCTGCCACCAGAAAAGATATTAAAGAAATCTTAGAAATATGTAAGCAGACAAACTGTACTTTGAAGATACTTCCAGGTATGTATCAATTAATCAATGAGGAAGTAAGCGTAACTCGCCTTAGAAAGGTCGAAATTGAAGATTTGTTAGGTCGAGACCCAGTAGTAATCAATTACGACGAAATATGTGATTATATACAGGGTAAAATCATCATGGTAACCGGAGGAGGAGGCTCAATTGGCAGTGAGTTATGCAGGCAAATTGCAAAGCATAACCCTAAGCAATTGATTATTCTTGATATCTACGAAAACAACGCATACTTTATTCAACAGGAATTAAAGAATGATTATCCAGATTTGGATTTAGTGGTACTAATTGCATCTGTTAGAAATACGAGCCGAATCAATTGGATCATGGAGAATTATCGACCCAATCTGATCTACCATGCTGCGGCACATAAACATGTACCACTGATGGAGGATAGTCCGAATGAAGCAATCAAAAATAATGTTGGTGGAACCTATAAGTTAGCGTTAGCAGCAGAAAAATACCATGTAGAGAAATTTATTCTCATTTCCTCAGATAAGGCAGTGAATCCAACTAATATTATGGGAGCCTCCAAGCGTATCTGCGAAATGATAATTCAGGCTTTTAACAAAAGATCAAATACAGAATTTGTAGCAGTTCGCTTTGGAAATGTCCTTGGAAGTAATGGAAGTGTAATTCCATTATTCAAGGATCAGATACTAAGAGGCGGACCAGTAACAGTTACTCATCCAGAGATCATACGTTATTTTATGACAATACCGGAAGCGGTTTCCTTAGTGCTCCAGGCAGGTGCTTATGCCAAAGGTGGCGAAATCTTTATTCTTGATATGGGAGAACCTGTAAAGATTGCGGAATTGGCTGAGAATTTAATTAAATTATCTGGTTATGAACCAGGTAAGGATATAGAAATTGAATATACCGGATTACGTCCCGGGGAAAAGCTTTATGAAGAATTGTTAATGGAAGAAGAAGGACTTTTAGACACAAACAATAAATTGATTCATGTCGGGAAGCCAATTGAAATGGATGAGGAAGAGTTTTTAAAGGAAGTAGAGCAGCTGGATCAAATTGCCAGGGAAGAAGATATTGAAATTAGAACTCACGTAAAAAGATTAGTACCTACATATCAGATGTTTGAAAATGTTGTTAAGAATAATTAAAGTAAAAGGTTTAAATAATAATGAGGGTAATAAGGAATTCTATTTACATATTGTAATTTCATCATCTTAGAGGTAAAGTATGAATATCTGAAGAATTACCGTTAATATTATAGGTTGGAGGTAACCCACATGAAACAACTTTTATTTATATTCAACCCAACGGCCGGCCGAGGCAAAATAAAGGGAAAATTATATGATATCATCGATACCTTTGTAAAGCATGGCTACAAGGTACACATCCACCCCACCCAACAAAAGGGTGATGCTACAGCCTACCTTACAAGCGACCAAACAGATTATGATCTTCTGGTATGTGCCGGCGGTGACGGTACCTTAAACGAGGTTGTCTCTGGCCAAATGTTATCCGGTAAACAAATTCCAATAGGTTATGTTCCTGCGGGCTCCATGAATGATGTCGGTCACAGCTTCAAGATCAGCAGAAACATCATGGCAGCTGTGGATAACATCGTCAGTGGAAAGCCTTATTCTATGGATATTGGTAAGTTTAACGATAAGTATTTCATTTACGTAGCAGCATTTGGTGCTTTTACGGATATATCATATACCACTTCCCAGAAGCAAAAGAATGCCATTGGACATCTTTCCTACTATCTGGAAGGAATCAAGAAGTTATCCGATCTAAAGGAAAGACAGGTCAGGCTGGAGTATGACGGAAATGTTCTGGAGGATAAGTTTATCGTTGGATTGGTTACCAATTCTTTGTATATCGGCGGCTTCAAAAATCCAAGCTATGATAGAACCAGCCTAAATGATGGTCTTCTGGAGGTTCTTTTAGTTAAGATGCCAAAGAACATCTACGACTTGCAGCTTATTGTTACATCCCTCTTAAGCTATAAGATCAATCCGACCTACATGTACTATATTCAGGCTCAAAAGCTGACCATTACCTCTGACCAAATGGAATGGACTCTAGATGGTGAATATGGCGGTTCTCACAGCTTTGTTGAAATTGAGAACTGCAATAAGGCGATAAACATCATTAGTAACGCCTTGAATGACTGAGAGAAGTCTTCATCATTTGAAATAGGTGCTAACTTCCTATGTTTTACCTAATCAACTTATGAATATCCTATAAAAACAGAGTTTTAATGATAACTATTACATGTATATAGCGTATAATTTTTGCTCAATATTTATGTTATGAATTCGTCACAAATGCATTAATTACGTTGCTTTTGGAGATTGAGTGAGAAAATGTTGAGAATTTAACAATAAACTAACCTTGACCGCCGAATAGAGTTACGGTAAGTGCTATAATGCATTTACCAACTTACTCCATAAGGCGGTCATTTTTACCTAAAACCTCTTGCTATTTTCACGCCGCTGTGCTAGTATGGTAAAGTGCTAGCAAAGAAAAGCGAAAGCCAAACATAGCGAAAAGCTAAATAAAGAAAAAGCTAAGTAAAGAAAAAAGCGGAATAAAGCAGTACGACATATTGCTGTAAATGGGAGGATTTTATGAAGAAAAGATTAATTAGTATCATTATGATCACTATGCTGATGGTGAGTCTCATTGGCTGTCAAAAAGGCAGTGGTACAGGGGATGATTCCCTCAAATACATAACCGATAAGGGTACCTTTGTTCTTGGTTTGGATGATTCCTTTCCGCCAATGGGCTTTCAAGATGATAATGGCAATATTGTAGGTTTTGATATTGATCTTGCAACTGCTGTTTGCGAAAAGCTTGGCGTAGAATTAAAACTTCAACCGATTGAATGGGATGCCAAGGAACAGGAATTGAATACGAAGAACATTGACTGTATCTGGAATGGCTTATCCGTTACTCCGGAACGTGAGGAGAACCTTACGTTATCACTATCCTATATGACAAACAATATCTCATTGGTAGTAGGGAAGGATAGTCCGGTTGCATCTATGGCTGATATGGCAGGAAAAAGCCTTGCTGTTCAAAGTGGATCTTCAGCTGAAGAGACTTTAAATGCGGAAGAAAACAAGGCATTTAAAGAGTCCTTAAGCCAGGTTAACCCATTTGGTGATTATGCAACGGCTCTCATGGATTTGGAATCAGGTAATTCCGATGCGGTTTTAATGGATTCTATTGTTGCTGACTATATGATAACAAGTGCTGGCAAAGACTATAAGGTATTGGATGAAACCTTATTGGAAGATAAATATGCAATTGGTTTCCGAAAAGGAGATGAAGCTCTCAGCAAAGCTGTTGATGATGCTCTAAAAGAGTTGAAAAAGGATGGAACAGTAGCTGATATATCAACAAAATGGTTTGGATCAGACATTACTACAATTCAATAATTGATATTAAAAAGGAGTCGCATATTAGCGACTCCTTTTTGATATCGTCTGTTAATCAGTATAATGATATCCGCAATAGAAGCAATAATGATGAATTCTGCCGTTGAATCTCCAGGTAGTTGTTTTGCGGCGGCATCTTGGGCAGTAGTGTACTTCACGGGGAGTACAGAAAGACGTCGTAGTACTGCTGGTGTTAGGAGTAGTACAAGTCCAAGTAGTATGAGTCCAGGTGGTATGGCTGCAAGTTGTAGAACTCGAAGTTGTGCAGCTGGAGGTCGTAGAACTCGTAGTTGGGCAGTGAGTCGTAGAGCTAGTGGTTGGGCAGTGAGTCGTAGAGCTAGTTGTCGGGCAGTGAGTCGTAGAGCTAGTTGTGGTGCAGTGAGTCGTAGAACTAGTTGTCGGGCAGTGAGTCGTAGAACTAGTTGTCGGGCAGTGAGTCGTAGAGCTAGTGGTCGGGCAATGAG
>JAEWMZ010000317.1 GCA_023392995.1 Bacillota bacterium | reverse complement strand
GTAATATCTGATGAAAGAGGTGATAGAATCGCGACAGTTAACAGTGTCATATTAGCCACGCTGTGCTCATACCCACTGGTAATAAAAGCAAACAAGCACCAAAATACCATGATAAGCTTTCCGCATTCCGACTTACACCGAAAACCGCTCCAGATCGCCAGACAGACCAGCATATTACATAACACAGCTCTCAGAAAAAGCGGTAGCAGCTCCATATTCATTTTTACTACTGCTGCACTCGATATAAACTCGCCCGTAGCACCCTTGGCCAGACCTGCACCGTTAAATATAAGGGAGAGAAGAATCGCACCTGCCCAATTACCAAGAAAACAGATGAGCCACAACTTCAGAGTCTCAGACCAGCTTACTTTCTTTCCCAAAGCTCCAACGGTCATGACAAAATTATTTCCGGTGAACAGTTCTGCTCCGGCAATAATAACAAGGCTAAGCGCGATTCCAAAGGATAACCCCATCACAATCTTAACGTAGGGCTGCCCTGCAAGCATTCCTCCAATGGTAAAGATCAACAATATTCCGAAGCCAACAAAGACCCCTGCCAGTATGGAAGCCAGAATATAACCCAGTGGATTTTTCTTTAATAAATCCGCCTTCCCCCTTGCGGAATTTATAACCGCGGATATTTCTTCAAAAAACATATGTACTACCCCTTCCTATCATCTAATTGACTTGTTTCTCTCGTTATTATTTTAACATTCGAAAGCCTTCCGCTTGTTACTGCTTCTTTATCATACTCTATTTTACAGCTTAGCACTGTAGCTATGGCAACAGATGAGATAACACTAAGCTTAGCGCAGCCTGTCCTTAGATCTCAGAAGCGGAAGCTCGATATTCCTGGGCAAATCATAATTGAGTAAAACAAAAGAGTGCTTCTCACACTCTCGCGATAGTAAATCCTTCCTGTACAGCTTTTATTCCGCGTGCGATGCTGTACATCTTCACGGAGGGTTTTATTTCATAGGACGAACTTTTCTATAAAATAATAAAGACGCCTTGTATCCTAACTTTATTGTCAGTGCTACAACGCGTCCCTATCTTAACTTATTCTGAAACTAATCTCTTTTCACCGGTAATCGCCTGAATCGGTCCAATATCCTGGGTGAATTCTAAAACACCTAAATACTCGCCATTTTTATCCCTTACGGCGAAATACCGTATGGAGACATATCGATTGCCCATCTTAATCCAAAAGTCTTCGTGATCCTTCTTACCAGACTTTAGATCCTCCACAATCTGTTCCACAATGTGAACACTTGCCGGAGGATGACAATTCTTTACCTCTCTTCCGATTACTGCCTTGGTACGGGGAAAGATTCTTTCACTGCCATTGGTAAAATATTTTACTATGCCATCCTTGTCCACGAAGGTAATATCAACCGGTAAGGTATCCAGTACCGCTTCCAGCTCAACTTTAGAGAAAATTCCGGTTTCAAAATTTAGGAAGCCTTCGCTTGCAGGCTCTTCTCCAAGCTTTTTGGCTATCTCCTCTACATTAACCCGAACTGGCTGCCATTCCTGCTTTGGTTCATAAAGGCAAAAGCCAATCTCCCCACTTTCTTTGGCAATTTTTAGCCACTCATCTTCATCCAGAGTATCCAGTACCATCGGAAACAGGATGTTTTCCTCTTTGAAAATCATTTCTTCCACTCTGCTCAGAGCGTGCTCTATTCGTTCAACAATAACTTCTTTGCTCTCCTTATTGTCCTTTCCTATCGCTATAGCACTTTTTATGTCTTCTCTGATTTCGTCATCCACGCCCCACATTACCTTGGGAGGTGCAGTGATTCCATACTTCTCCATGTAGGGGAACAACAGATTTTCCTTCCTAAGATAATGCTTATCAATCTCCCAAAGCTTGTTTAACTCTTCTAGTAGCCCGTGAAGGTGTTCTACCGCACCTTCCTTTAAGTAGCTTTCCAGCTTGGGTCTGATTCCTTTTTTCATTAAGCGCTCTAAAGCTCGGTTTTCCGCCTTAAAAGTAAACACTGGATGTCCAGGAACATCTTCTTCCTTCTCCGGGCGATGAATCAGCTCAATCGACCCTTTAAATACTGCAGCATGAACATCGCATAGTCTTTGAACTTCCTCAATTGGCATACCCTCTTTGATTAATTCATTTTCCATAGCAGATATTTCAGTTGCTGAGACTCCATCGATTAGCTTACCAAAACGCTCCTTGACTTCCTCTGCACTTTTTCCGTTGTGAAGCTCCAGAATTAGTTCTTTTAATACCTTTTGGCGGTATTCTCGATTATTGATATACTCACTCATACAGTTATCCTCCTAACGTAGATAAAATCAATGACAGATTAATGCACACGAACGGGTACAAAAAGTTTATTGTTATAGAAGGAGTCTTGTCCAAAAAAATAGGATTATACACTCCCGGCTTTCAATAAAAACAAACGACTATCTCTGCATAAAAAACTGAACTTTATTCTAACGTTATGGGTTTAACAGCTGTTTTAAGTATATGGCAGTCGTTTTTATTGTATCCGACTCTTATTCTTTCTGTAATATAAATACCCTGCCGCAATGATTGAAAAACAAATCAGGAAGTAGTAGGGGAATAATGGATGTGTTATACTACCGGACAAGATAACCAAAGAACCTACTGTAGCTAATACCGGTATCACATAGCCCTTCCATATTCCCTTAATTGTTCCTTTTTTTGTCAAACGCATTACCGTTACATAAAGTACAATATAATTTAAGTAGCTGACACCTATGGCAATCTCTGATACATCGCCTCTCATAGATAATTTTTGCGTTAAATAATGAATCAGCATCCAAAGCAGGGACAGCACATAAGCAAAAACTGCAGAATTTACTGGCATTCCTCCAAGCTTATCATTCTCCCTTTTCAACCAGGAGCTGCCCGGTACCATGTTACGTAGAGCCAAAGAATATGGCATACGGATAAATCCAAGGATCAGGCCATTCACCGTACCCAGTACGGAGATCACTACGAAGGTAAGAATCAACTTACCACCCACTTCGCCAAATAAGAGATTGGCTGCGGTAAATACGGAAGCATCTCCCTGCTCCATTACAGTATTAGGACCAATAAAGGAGGTAATACCAACAAAATATGCAATATAGATAATCAAAATTACCAACGGAGATATGGTAAGTGCCAAGGGCAGATTTCGTTTACTATTTTTTATTTCGTGACAAATTGAGGTAGATACAATCCAGCCGTCAAAGGAGAAGGCAATTGGGGCAAATGCCGCGATCCAGCCAAAGGAGCTGGTGGCTGTCTGAAAGGTTCGAATATCGCCTGCAACAAATTCACCGGGTTTCCCAAAGATCAATCCTGCAAAGGCGATTATAATCAGTGGAATCAACTTAATGATCATGGAAGCATTCTGAAAATAGCCTCCCATTTTTGCTGACAGCATATTCATTATGAATAATACCGTCATACTAATACATCCAATAAAAACCGCTTTTTCCAAAGTAATTTCCCAACCAAACAATTGGCAAATATAAATTCCTGTTACCCAAGCAACGACAGCCGTCAAGGTTGGTAAATACAAAAAAGTCTGAAACCAGCCAAAGGCACTGGAAGGTCCGATTCCAACGAATTCCTCTGTATAAGCAATCAATCCGCCTGGTTTATCTGTTAGATTGGCAAGCTGCGATATAGCCAAACATCCAAACACTATTGCAATTGCCGCCACTGCAAAAATAATAATTCCTAAAAGTACATTGCCCCCCGTATAGCTTAGTACATTGTCTGCTTTAAAAAATATACCTGATCCAATAACAACACCTGTGATCATAGTAATCGCAGTAAATAAACCGTATCTCCTCTTCTCCATAAAACGTCCTTCCTTATGTGTATTAGTATTCGTTATCGGAAGCTTCCTTGCTTCCGAAGGGTGCTCGTTGCACCTTGTATAATACCATCAAGGGAACCTCACTTTGTCCCTTTAATGTGATGATACAACTCTCCTAATATAACATTTTTTTAGACAGATTACAAGACGTTTTATAACCAGCAGGTATATCATGTATAACTATAGTGAATGGCAAAGTATTACTTTTACTCTTTCATCGGTATCAAGCCGAACACTAATTTTATAGTAGAAATGTCAAGGGTATATTTCGTCAATTTTGATAAATAAAGTCCATATTACCTCCGGAAGCTTCTCCTACTCTTCTTGTAAACCAATCAAATAGGCTTTGATCGGTGCTGCTTCCGCTCCAAGTATATTAAGAGGTGCCGCAGAAAGGAAGTATTCTCCTTCCTCAATATCCTTTAGCCGTAGACCTTCCAGTATATGAATTCCCTTTTGCATTAGCTGCAAATGAGTTTCATGATCCGGCTGAGCTCGCTCAACTCCAAGTGCGTCAATTCCAACACCCTTAATCTTTTTCTCCGCCAGATAGGCTGCACCGCTTTTCTCCAGATAGATAAAATTAGTCTCCAGAATTGCTTCAAAGGAGTTTCTTGTCTTTAGTAAAATGAAATCTCCTTCTTCAATCGCCTTTCCCTGTAAGTCGGCTTCTGTTATCCTCTCCTTAGCAAAGGTAAGATCAAGTACCCGGCATTTTGTGACCATCTCCTTCCAGTCCAGCGTATCCATGGTATTGCCGTCTGGTATCATATGAAGCGTACGATCCATATGGGTTCCTGTATGAAGATTCATATGAATGCGGCTCTCATAGGCTTTTGATGTCGTAAAATCAGACTGAACCTCCAGAACCGGCCGCTTTGCCTCTTTTCCATTGTAAACCGGCATCTCGTGATGAATTGGCATTGATATATCATACATTTTATTTAAATTTATCTTCATGTTTGTAATCTCCATTCTTGTTATATTTTGTCATTCTAATAGGAATTATAACATAGAACGCCTTATATATTCCACCATTTACGACCGTCTTTCGCCAATAATTCAAATGCCTTTACCGGCCCCATAGTACCTGCGTCGTAATTTGGAAAGTTGTGTTTTCTATGCTCCCGATACGTGATCAGGCGATCTGTCGCCGTCCAGGCAGATTCCACCTCATCCCATCTGGAGAATAAGGTTGCATCTCCGCGCAGGATATCAAAAATCAACCGTTCGTAAGCTTCCGGGGTATTGCCCTGCATCGGATTATCGTAGCTGGTATCCATTTTAGTTGGAACAATTCCATTGTGGCTTGAAAAATCCTTCGTATTAAATTGGAAGAAAACACCCACGCTGGGCTGTATACGAAGTACCAATAAATTCGGCTCTTGAATATCCTGATCCTGAAAATATAAAATATTCGGCAATGATTTAAATTGAATCACGATTTCAGCAGAACTGGCTCCAAGGCGCTTTCCGGTTCTGATATAAAAGGGTGTTCCCGCCCACCGAAAGTTATTGACATGTAGCTTCATTGCTACAAAGGTCTCCGTCTCGGAGGTACCTGGAACATTCGGCTCTTCCCGATACCCTGGTACGGGGACTCCATCGATCATGCCCTTGCCATATTGACCAAATACCACATTATTTTTCAAAAACTCAGGAGTAAACTCTTCAATTGCCTCCAATACCTTCTGTTTCTCTGTGCGGA
Organism: Bacillota bacterium; assembly: GCA_023392995.1. Lineage (GTDB taxonomy): Bacteria > Bacillota > Clostridia > Lachnospirales > Lachnospiraceae > Mobilitalea. The sequence continues at coordinate 1,797 of JAEWMZ010000317.1, read as the reverse complement.
TGGAATCCATTTTCAGATTAATTGGCGGCTCCATCGCTACCAAGGTTAAAATCTGTAGAATATGATTCTGCAGCATATCCCGCATCGTGCCCGCCTGTTCAAAGTATCCTCCTCTGGTTCCGACCCCGAGCTTTTCTGACAAGGAGATTTGAACATTATCAATGTGCTTATTATTCCATAGTGCTTCAAAGATGGAATTCCCAAAGCGAAGCACCATAATATTTTGTATCATTTCCTTCCCCAGATAGTGATCAATTCGATAAATGCTCTTCTCAGGAAACACCTCATTAATCTTATCATTGAGGGCTCTTGCCGTCTTTAAGTCCTTTCCAAAAGGCTTTTCAATCACCAATCTGCTCCAGGCTCCCTGTTTCACCGCCATATCACTTGCCTGTAAGCCTTGCACTATGGTCTCAAAGTACTCCGGCGCCACCGCTAAATAGTATACACGGTTACCTTCGCTCTTCACTACAAGGTCCAAGTCATCCAAATACCTACTCAACTCCTGATATCCGTTCAAATCAGTGAAGTCAAATTTATAATAGTGTGTCATCTCCCGCATTTTCTGCCATATAGCTTCATCTATTTTATTACGGGAGAATTTTGTAATTGAATTACGGATATCCTTCAAATATTCCTCTTCCGTCTTATCTCTTCTTCCAACAGCCACAATTGCAAAATGCTCCGGGATCAGCTGATCCCGAATCAAATTATATATGGCAGGCATAAGTTTTCTATGAGTTAAGTCACCGGTACCTCCGAAGATCACCATAATTGCTGATAATTTCTGTGATAATTGATCGTTATAATCCATTCTCATACTCTGCCCTCCTTCTTTCTTTTATAATGCCTCTACTTACCATTTTGTATGATAAATTCCTTCTTTATCCTTACGTTCATAGGTATGTGCTCCAAAATAATCTCTCTGTGCCTGTAATAAATTCATCGGGAGCTCCGCACTGCGGTAGCTGTCATAATAGGATAAAGCACTCGTAAAGGCTGGCACAGAGATTCCTGCTGTGATCGCGGTTTTTATAACTTCTCTCCAATCCTCCTGATAACTGTTAATGGAATTCTTAAAATAATCCGCCAGTAATAGATTAAGAAGCTTCGGATTATGCTGATATGCACTCGTTATCTCGTTGAGAAATTGCGCCCTTATAATGCAGCCACCGCGAAAGATTTTGGCAATATCTCCGAAGCTTAAGTTCCAGTTATATTGCTCGGAAGCGGTACGAAGAAGGCTAAAGCCCTGTGCGTAGGCACAAATCTTACTTGCATAAAGTGCTCTGCGGACAGCTTCAATAAATTCTCTGGATTTTTGTACTGTTCCGGCTGGGCCGCTTAGCTGACGGCTGGCCGTTACTCGTTCTTCCTTACCAGCAGAAAGATAGCGTTCATATACCGCGTTGGTTATGGTAGGGATTGGCGACCCTAAATCAAGTGCAATTTGACTAGTCCACTTTCCTGTACCCTTCTGCCCTGCCACATCTAATATCATATCAACTAAATAATGCTCAGTATCCGTATCCTTCTTTGCAAAAATTTTGGCAGTTATATCAATCAGATAACTGCTAAGCTCACCCTGATTCCATTCCTCAAATACTTCGTGCAGCTCCCCCGGAGTTAAATGAAGCACCTCTTTTAAGATACCATAAGCTTCACTGATCAGCTGCATATCAGCGTACTCAATCCCATTGTGAACCATTTTTACAAAATGACCTGCCCCATTCTCACCAATGTACGTACTGCAAGGCTCATTGTCAACCTTAGCAGAGATTGCTGTGAGGACTGGTT
>JAEWMZ010000308.1 GCA_023392995.1 Bacillota bacterium | reverse complement strand
TTCCGTAAGATGCGGAAGAGAGTTTTCTGACATATAGGGGACATTATTGTTCTATTCGATAATCATTCTACTATCTAATTAATATAACATCAATTAATAATTTCTCCCTTATTATTAGCCAACCTTTCACGCCAAATACGAAGTTCTTCCGGTGTTTGTCGTCGCCATTCTGTTTCTTCACCAACTATTTTTAAGGGTTCTCGTGAACGGTACGAACGTGTTGGATTGCCCGGAAATTTCTTGTCTGTTACATTGGGATCATCTTCAAATTCCCCCATTGGTTCAATAATATAAACACGTTCTCTTCCATCTCCTTTTGCTAATGCAGCAGCGAGTCCCGCACCATATACATTGGCTGTGAAATAAATGTGATTCATTTTGAGTTCAGGCTTATAATTCGAATTCCCACCCGCAGTCAGCATATCACCAACCTGCAGATCTGCTTTTGTCCCGTGATAAAAAGGGCCTTTGGCAGAATGTTTTCGCTTACTCGAATCGGATAATTCATAATTCCTGCTTGCCTTCTCAACGTCGCCTAATTCTTCATAGCATATGGCAATGAGAGAATATAAGGATGGCAGCGCACTTAAAACCGTATCATTATTGACTTTTAATGCAAGCTGCAAAGCCTCTTCTAACCATCTTACTCTATCTAAACTATTTTTTGGGTGCCGGCTCACATAATAAGCTGCATAAAATCTTTCAAAATCGTCTGTTGCTTCACTCCAGGCTTTGTGAAACAGTAACTCTGCTTCTTCTAGCTTTCCGTTTTCCTCCATAACCATACCCTGAACACATAATTGAATAATATTATTATTTGGGTCGAATTGAGCATTCATCCTATTTTACCCCTTTCTTATTGAAATTTGTTGAATACGTATAGGATTCCGCTGTACCTCTTGGAAAGGAATCTCTATCTAATCTTAATGTCATAGGAAAATCTTAATACTATCTTAATATTGTACATGTTATACTACCACTTGTGCATCTACGGAGCAAGATGATCAATAACCGTATGGACAAAATTTTTGAAAAGGAGTAATAACAGTGGTTTCATCAAAAAGATCTAACATAACCAAATTCACACTTGGAGGTATTCTGGTAACATTAGGTATCGTATACGGAGATATTGGTACTTCACCGCTATATGTAATGAAATCAGTTCTTCAAGGGAACGGAGGGTTAGAAAGCGTATCAGAAAATTTTATACTCGGGACTTTATCCTTGGTGTTTTGGACACTTACTATTTTAACAACCATAAAATATGTTTTAATTACATTAAAAGCGGATAATAAAGGAGAAGGTGGTATTTTCTCACTTTTTACACTTATCAGAAACCGTTCCAAATGGCTGGTCATTCCTGCAATGATTGGCGGTTCTGCCTTACTGGCTGACGGAATGCTGACGCCTGCGGTTACAGTTACTTCAGCTGTCGAAGGTCTAAAACTGCTTCCGGTATTTAGAGACTTTTTTGGAGACAGCCAGCGTAATATCGTTATTCTGGTTATTATTATTATCTGTACCTTGTTTTCTATTCAACGAAGCGGAACAGAATTTATCGGAAAATTGTATGGTCCGATTATGTATTTATGGTTCAGTAGTTTAGCTGTTTTTGGATTAATAAATCTCGCAGGTAATCCTTCTTTGTTACGTGCACTGTCGCCACATTATGCTGTTACAATCCTGTTTAGTGAGGATAATAAACTTGGTTTCTTTATACTCGGCGGCATATTTTTATGCTCCACTGGTGCAGAAGCCCTCTACTCAGATCTTGGTCATGTAGGAAGAAAAAATATATATCTCACATGGCCCTTTGTTAAGATATGTTTATTACTTAACTACTTTGGCCAAGGAGCGTGGATTTTATCTGCAAAAAGCAGCACTTCCCATACCATATCGGGGAATGTCAATCCCTTTTTTCAAATGATTCCTTCAGGATTATTAATCTATGGTATCATAATCTCTACACTAGCTGCCATTATAGCTTCTCAGGCTTTGATTTCGGGCTCCTTTACGATTGTATCAGAAGCTATTAAATTAAATCTTTTTCCGAGGCTACATACCTTATATCCCTCCTCTTTTAAGGGACAGCTCTATATTCCTGCATTTAACCGGATATTATGTATCGCCTGTATTGGAATTGTGCTTTACTTTCAAAGCTCCGATAGAATGGAAGCAGCATACGGTCTTGCCATCACGGTAACTATGCTTATGACAACAATTCTGCTATATAACTATATGCGGAAGAAACAAGTACCAATGATACTTGCACTCATCATGCTTGTTTTCTTTATGTCCTTTGAAACTTCTTTCTTCCTCGCAAATATTGTTAAGTTTTTCCATGGTGGATTCGTTGCTGTAATTATAGCGATTTCAATCTTATTCATCATGTATATCTGGGATAGATCGCATATCATAAAGATGCGCTTTCGAGAAGTTGTACCGATTGAAAATTATATTAAGCAATTAGCTCAATTACGCCACGATCCAGATATCCCGAAATACGCAAGTAATCTTGTGTGCTTGACTAATTGCCCCAACACAAAAGAAATAGAACGTAAAATAATGTACTTTCTATTAGATAAAAGGCCGAAAAGAGCTGATGTTTACTGGTTTGTAAATGTATATGTAACCGATGAACCTTATCAGGCAGACTACGTAGTTGAAAAATACAACACCTCCTTTATCGTAAATATACAGATAAATCTTGGTTTCCGAATCGAACAGAATCTCAATGTATTTTTACGGCAAATATCAACAGAATTGGTGAATAATAAGGAAATAGATAATCAATCCAATGCTTATTCTATTATACCAGACCGAAAACTGGGGGACTTTCGATTTGTATTTATTGAAGAGGTGCTATCAAATCAATCCTCTCTCTCAGGCTGGGATTCTTTTCTGTTAAGAACAAAGTTCTTTATACAGAAGTTCACGGTTTCTCCGTCAAATTGGTTTGGGCTTGACACCAGTGATGTGTATATAGAAAAAGTTCCCATGATTCTTGGGCAT
>JAEWMZ010000298.1 GCA_023392995.1 Bacillota bacterium | reverse complement strand
CCTATGCATGTAACAAAAAGAACTAACTTTATGATCTGACGCATTCGATTAACTCCCTATCTGAATATTTATTAACCATAACGGAATAAATCCCATATGAATTTAGGAAAAATACTGTTCCTCTCCTACCATTTCCCATTTTATGTCTATTTTTATTATATCCCATAAACCGATAAAATTCTATTTCTTTTTCACTTAAAAACGACAGATTGCTAATTTTGGATCCTGCTGTTTTAAAGTGAATCGATTTTATTTGCCAGTGAAATAATAGTGAACGATATATTCTCTTCCTATCATATCCTCGCAAGCCGCTATTGCAGCCGCTTTGTCAATAAAGTCCATTGTTACTCTATAATAATTTCCTTCTTTCGTGATATCCACATTCTTACAGTCATAGTCTTCTGCAAATATCTTCGCTACTCTTTCGGCATAGTTCTTACTACCAATGAGCCCTAACATGAGGTGCTTATGATATTCCTGTGCCTTGCGCGTTATCGTTACGTTATATACCTTACTGCTCTTACCATCTTCCGCCGTCACCTTAATATAGGCTGTATTTGCACCCACCTTCAGCTCCAGCTTCTTATCTGCTATTTCTTTGGTACAAGTCTTATCACTGTATAGCTTCCAGCTTGCCCCCTCACTTACATTCAGTTTTACTGTAAAAGCAGATATCTTATATTCCACAGTAGCACTAACTGCCTTTTGGTTCCATGTTGTCTTTGCAGGGGTTATTACTTTCAGAATCTGCGCTGCACTTGATTTCTCCCTGATAATTGTCAGCTTATATATCTTGGAATCACCAGCTTGGGCTGTTACCTTGATATATGAAAGATTCTCACCTGTCCTTAAGTTTAATTTATTATTTACCACCTCTTTGGTGCAATTCTTGTCATAATACAGCTTCCATGCAGCTTTTTCAACCACCTTCAGCTTAACCGTCAGACTAGCGGTTTCCTTTGCCACACGGGCAGTAATATTGGTGCCTTTTATGAAGGTATTGGAAGGTATCACTACTTTTTGAATGCTGTTATTGGAGGATTTTAAGAAGGCGTCGGTCTTTACTACAGTAAAGGTACTAAACTTCGTTATGTGGAATCTTATTCCATAAACGCCCTGCTTATATTCTACCAATTCTCCCTGAACCAGCTCCTTATCTCCGTCAGAATGCTCAATATAAACCGCCAGCTGCTGCAAGAATGCTGCTCTTTCCTTTGTTCCTGAGGGAAGTGTGATTCCAGTTAGAGGAAGTGTAATATCCGCAGCTGCGGAATGCATATTGGTCTCTATGGTAACAGGATTACCGATCACGGATACCCTGCTATCTACATTCCCACTTACCAGAGTTGCTTGCAATAAAGCATTACTTTTTGCAGCTTCCTTTTGCTCCTCATTCTTAACAGGTACCAGTCTAAAATATAGATCATTCTCCGCTTTGTCACGAATCGCGCTAAGGCTATCCTTCATGAGCTGAATCTTTGCTTCCTCAGTATCAATCTGGAGATTAGCAGCTCCATCCAATAACGTTCTTATCGTATCTACGGGTATAACAACCTTGGTATCCGATACTTGATCCCTTTCATCCGGTATAACGATTCTTGCCGTATCTTTCCCTGCTGCCTTTAGCTTATTGACTGTTTCTGCCGCCTTTTCTTTATCATAAGTTACTGTATCTGACTTCTGACCATTCGCTCCGGTTGTTCTTTGAATGGTAATATTAGAAGCAGTGCTATCACTATTGCCCGCTTTTACCTCAACCGTAATCTTTTCTGTATTAGAACTGCCTGCTGTACTCGACCCGCCAGAAGGAGTTCCGCTGGAAGGCGAACTTACTGTTATGGTGAAATCTTGTGTATACGATGTACCTGTCGATACCCCATTCGTTATCGTTGCAGTGATGATCAAAGTTCCTGCACCTGTTGTACTCAAGGTATTCCCTGTTATTGTTGCTCCTGTTGCTCCTGCACTCTTTACAGTCCACACGATAGATTGATTGGTAGCATTTGCAGGGCTTATGGTTCCTGATAAGGTCAGATTACTTCCCGCTGTTGCTGTGGTTGGTACTCCGTTAATTTGCCCCACTGCGATGATTACCGGTGGTACCTCATTTACTGTTATCGTAAAATCTTCGGTATAGGCTGTACCGGAGGCTACTCCGTCTGTTATCGTTGCAGTTACCGTAACGGTTCCTGCTCCTGTTGTGCTCAGAGTATTCCCTGCGATCATTGCTCCTGTTGTTCCTGCACTCTTCACAGTCCATACGATGGACTGATTGGTAGCATTTACAGGATTTATGGATCCGCCTAAGGTCAGGTTGCTTCCTGCGGTCGCTGTGGTTGGTACACCACTTATATGTCCCACTGGGATAATTACCGGTGGTGCCTCATTTACTGTAATGGTAAAATCTTTGGTGTAGGCTGTACCGGAGGCTGTACCATCTGTTATCGTTGCCGTTACCGTAACCGTTCCTGCTCCTGTTGTGCTCAGAGTATTCCCTGTAATCGTTGCACCTGTTGTTCCTGCGCTCTTGACGCTCCATACAATTGTCTGATTTGTTGCATCTGCAGGAGTTACTGTTGCAGTTAATGTCAGATCTGTTCCTGCCGTTGCTGTTGTTGGTGCTCCGCTCATCTCTGTAACACCGACAAAAGGAGTAACATAGTTAATGTATCCTCCAGAAAGAGAGAATTGTTCCGTAGTATAAATGCCTTCCAGGCAAATTGTTAATTCTGCTGCATCCAATGTTCCATCCGTATCAACATAGAGGAAGGTTCTACCATCTTCTACCGATATCTGAATGGAATGTGCTGCCACATTACTTCCATCTCCAACCGTCACGGTTCCTCCTGTAAAGTCAATCACAGGTTGGGCATCGGAGTAGCCAATTACTGTCGTTTCATTTTGTGTATTGGTTGCCGTGATAGACTCACTCCCTATCATCCCATTGACTGACCCCGGAAGAAATCCGATCACATAGATTCTATCACCGTTACCGAAGTTTTGTAACGTATCGATACCACAGTTCGTAGTTAAATCTCCACTATAGCTTGTTGCATATCCTATTGTTTCGGCTCCTGCGCCAAGGGTAATGATATCATCTCCTTCGGACGCCCAAATATCAATCGCATTTTCACTTACGGTATTTCCCATAACAGTAAATATGGAGTCCGCAACAGAATTGCCTTCCACAATTGCTGCATAATAACCAGAGATTGTATTATCTGAAACTGTTACATGATCACCAAAGGAAATCGAAATGGCATCGTTGGAATATCCCTCACCATTATAGTTCGTATCCTGGTTAAGCCAAGGAATATAACCAGTACCGCTAATTGTATTTCCAGAAATCAAAACTCCTTTTCCTGCCTGATAAAGCAAAATTGCAACAGGACCACCCTGTCCAACATTCAAGTAGGAGCCTGGGTTATCCGGTTCCGGCACCACCTGTCCTATTCCAAGGATTTGATTATTAGTAATTCTTCCTTTGGTTCCTCTTCTGTCTCCGTTTGTTCCGCCTCTTCCACTTCGATCAGAAGACGCAACCTGAATTCCATTTCCACTGCTATGAAGTGTCTTTCCATAACCCTGTATTGTGTTATTATTAATGTCAACCTCTAGGGTTGGTCCCCAGACAAGAATTGCTGTCTTTTGGAATTGACTAATATAAGAATTCCTAACGGTCAGCCGATGAGGGTCTACTCCTGCGGCACTTTCAGCAAAAATAGCTTCATTGCTGTTATAGCCGGAAGGTTGATCCAAGTAATCGCTTGGCAGATCAACATCTGTCGACGCCTCTCGTGCCCTCTTAATTGCTACCGTGTCAATTGTAACATCGGAATTACATACACCGATGCCCTGGAAGGTATAATCATCTCTTGTTATGGAAAGTCCTCCTGGAATCCCTCCCTGATCTCTGCCATCCACTGTGAGATTCTTGATTTCCACCAAACCACTGCCTGCTGTCTTAATACCGATCACCGCATACATGGCCTGGTTCTTTAAAGTCTTCCAGTCACCTCCGCTTTGCTGAAGGTTAACCATATCAGGTGCCTCAATTATCGTCTGTCCAATGCCTGCTCCCTGTAAGGTAATGTTCTTTGTAATCGTCAGCTGTTCCCGGTAGACACCAGCATCAACTGTTATCGTATCTCCGTCAACAGAAGCATTAATAGCCTCCTGAATGGTATTGTAATCCGTGGTACTACTCCCATGCATCAGATGAACTGAATTGCTGGCATTTTTCACTTGAAAGCTGATATCAAAGCTTTGCGCTGTAATGCTACTGCCGGATACTGTCACTGTAGCGGTGTAGGTACCTGCTCCCAGCCCTGTATTAGGTGCAACCGTGAAGCTGTCACTGCCATCGGTTTCTATATCCGCAATATCGGTTTTGGACAGTCCAAAATCTGCTGCATTATTTCCGCTCAGGATAAGCTCCAGCATTCCTGTTGACTCGGTGCCAATGTTTCCTACTGTTACTGTATCCACCGGAGAAGTAGTATATCCGGCTGTTGCTGCTGCCAGAGTAGCTGTAGTACCCGGTGTGAGTCCCCCTCCTGTAGCGGTATCTGATAATGAGATACCATATGTTTCTACCGTACTGGCATAAGATATCTTTGCCGGAAGTAAGGATATTACTAATACTAGCGTCAGCAAAATACTGAAAAATACGCGTATTTTCCTTGTGTTCATAGATTTCCTCCTAATCTGTCTGAATTTGATCTTCTCTAAGGCATTACTTTATGAAAAACGTCTTACTAGTTAATCTTACCCATCCTCTCTCGCAAATTTCTCGCATATTATTCAATTTTCGACATGGTAAATAACATTTTTTTCAATTTATTTTAAATCGTATCTATTTTTCAACCAAAAATATAGCCTCTTAGTCAAAAAACAGCAGGTTACTGATTCAGTAACCTGCTGTTTTTATATTTCTACTTTTATATTTCTGTTTTATATTGCTCTTTTTATTATTTTGAAATAATGCCAAGAACTTATGACTGTGACTGCCAATCTGCCGGATATACAAAATAGGCATAACGTGCAGTAGACTTTGTCTGAAAATGAATATGACTTCCCTTAGGAATATAGATGATGTCATTGGGACGTCCAACCACCACTCGTCCATCAATCTCAATCTCCAATTCTCCGTCAATTACCATATCATATTCATCATAGGTCAATGTCCATTCAAAGCTGGTATGATCCAACTCCATAATTCCAGCACCCATTCTTGGAGCTTCCTCAAGAGTTACAATATCCTTTAAGGTCACTCCCTTAGCTCCAGCAAAGGGCTCACATTTTACTTTATCGGATTTAATCAGAATAATTCCACTAGGATCCTTTTCCTTTTCTTCACTGATGCTAAATCCACCCTGCTCTTTCACCATCTCACTGATTGTAGTTTGTACAATCTGCTTAATCAGTTCTTCACTAATATTCATTTTAACACCCGTGCCTTTCAATTTTTGTGTACCTATTCAAAAATTGAATAGGCCTTAATAGAACGGTTGAAAATGATCATTCTACAACCCTGATTTTTCAACCTTGTTTTCCTTTTTTCCTGCGGTTCTTATTTCTCCTCTTTTCCAGCTCCTACTTTGGAAAGAAGCATTGGAGCGAGAATATTTGCAAGAATTAATGCTGTAATACCGGCTACCAGTTTACCAAGAATAACCGGGAAAATCATCTCTGAATTCACACCTGCGGTAAAACCAAGGTGATCGCCGAATACGAATGCAGCAGATACAGCAAAAGCAACGTTTAATAATTTTCCCTTTGGATTCATATCGCCTAAAATATTGAACATGGCTATGTTATTCGCAAGGTTTGCAACAAGACCAGCAGAACCGTTTTCATCCATACCAAGTGCTGCACCGATCTTCTTTAACTGTTTTCCAAAGGTATTGGTAATCCATTTTACCATCGGGAATGCTCCGATTAATACAATAGCAATCTGTCCGCAAACCAGAAGACCGGATTCTAGGGGAATAACACCATTTGCATCCGGTTCCACCATGATATTCATTAATGGGAATTTGATTCCGGTTGTATATTGAAATACTGCAATTGCTGTAAAAATTGTAATAAGTACAGTAACCCCTGTTCCAAATTTATTAAAGCCATTGATCATCTTCTGAGGCATGAACCATAAGCCTGCAACGATTAATGCTGCAATTATGATAACTGGGATCAGATTAACCAGGATTGTTACCAGGCTGATCTTATAATCTGTGAGATTCATTGCCAGACCACCTACGATACAACCAATCGGAATCGTAATCATACCTGCAAGAATACCTGCACCAAGATAAGGACGATCTTCTTTCTTAATGATAGATAATGCTACCGGAATTGTGAACACAATTGTAGGTCCCATCATGGTTCCAAGAATCAAGCCTGCAAAATTACCGATGGATTCATTGCTGGCTAATTGCATTGCCAGAGGATATCCTCCCATATCACAAGCCAGCAGCGTAGTTGCAAACATGGAGGAATCAGCTCCTACCAGGTTATAAATCGGTACAATAATTGGTTTTAACAAAATAGCCAATACCGGTGCCGCAGCAACCACACCCGCCATAGCGATTGCCAGAGGTCCCATCGCATTAAAGCCCTCGTCAAACTGTTCGCCATAACCTTTTTTATTCCCTCTTATTTTGTCGACAGCTCCTACGATCATAAAGATCATCATAATGAACATGATAACCTTGTTAATTGAAAGGGTTGAAATCCAATCCCCAAAACTTTCCGTAAAAACACTGATATTTGTAACATTATCAATTAATTCCTGGAACATACCTTCTCCTCCTTAGTCTTCCTGAATCAAACTGCTGTCGATATCACTTCCATCAATAATACCAACTACCGTAGAATCCACCGGAATGTCAGAACCTCCGGCGGCATTTCTGGCTGAACTGCCTCCTACGATCATAACGGTTTCTCCACAGCCTGCCCCTATAATATCCGCGGCAATCATAGGACTTCCATCCTTTTTACCAGTTACAATATTCATCGGCTGAACAATCAACAGTTTAATTCCTGAAAGTTTTTGCTCTTTTTTTGTGGACCATACATTTCCTATCACCACACCAATTCTCATCGTGCTCTCCTCGCAGTTCCTGAATCAGTTCCAATTCGTTGTATTTCTATTTTTTTGTCCCTTGCATACTCCTTGGCCAAATCACTCAGAATACTGTTCGATGGAATACTTATCTTATTTACTCTTTGTACATATAAATTAATCAAATCTTTTTCTGTGATAATTCTTTTATCAATCACTTGATACTCTGTCTCGAATTCTTTTGAACCGCCCTGCTCGGATAGCACCGATTTCTGCTTTTCTTCTGCTCGCTTTTTTTCTGATCGTTTTTCTTCTGTCTGGCTTTCTTTCTGCAAAATTGAAAGCAGCTGCTGTTCTTTTGCTATAACAACCCCAGATTCCAGCAACAGGTTCAATCGGTCCTCCAGCATCTTATAAAAAGCCTTTGGTGCACTGTCCCGGTACCTGAAAAGCTCGACTCCATCCTCCGGCACATAAAGACTTTTTCCTGTAAGAATCACCTGAGAGGTCAGGGAAAGAAACGGAGAATCAAAGATACCACTGCTCAGTTTACCTAATACCTGGTTACTAAGATGATTAAGGACAACTGCCTTGTATTCTGACAGATTAACATCAAAGTTTTGTGTTAATGCGCAGTCTATGTCATATTGTCCTAAAACTCCTGCCTTAACCAAGCTCTCGTAGAAGTGGGCGTCCTCTCCTTCTCCAAGAAGTAATATCTTTTCCTTCCCTGCTCCTTCTGCCATGGTGTCAGCTTCGTATCGGTTTACTGCCTCGAGAACCCTCTTTAGTATCTCGTCTACTAAGGTCTCATTCATCCAGTAACCTCCTTCCTCTATTCTATATTTCGGCGATTGTGAAATTCAAAAAGACTACAGTTATTTTCATACAATTGATGCAAGTTCCTAGGAAAATTCTGCTCCTCCAATTAGAATGCTTTACAGCATAGAGCGAAGGAATTTACATCAATTGTATGAAAAATGATAAACCATAGTATTTCACAATAGGCTGTTACATAATATTGCAATTGATTGCAATCCCAGCCGGAGTAACCAGAAACGGATTCGCAGCCTTTACCGTGGTAATACCCACCTGCTTTTGAATGATATCCTCAATCCCGGTCAGACAGCAGGTGCCTCCGCAAAGATAAATCGCATCGACGTCCTCCTGGCTCACGTATTTTTTGATAATAGAAGCCATTTTTTCGACTACGGCTTTGACCACAGGCATGATCTCCCTGTGTCTGCTATAGTCCTGCTTTAGCTTCTCCGCTTCTTCAAAGCCGATATGGTAATTCCCCGACAGCACCAGTGATACATGCGTTCCCCCGGTGGGTTCATCCTCCGTCCGGATAACCTTGCCATCTTTAAAGAAGGCCAACCCCGTAGTACCTCCGCCGATATCAACCACCACGCCGTCAACGATCTGGTAAATGGCATTGGCTGCGGTAGGCTCATCTAATACATTGGTTACTTCAAAGCCAGCTCCCTCTGCTACATATTGGTGTGTTTTGACACTGCTTTCCGTTCCTGCCGGCATTGCGATAGCGCACTGCTGCAATTCACGTCCCAGTCGTTGTTCTAGTTTTTCCTTTAAGTTTCTGACGATAGTGAGCGCACCTAAATAATCAACCACAACTCCATCGCGCAGTACACTCGCTGCCTGTTTCTCGCAGGCAACCGGATTATTTTCCTCATCCAGAACAACGATAACGATGTAAGCAGTTCCAAGATCCACACCCACCTTGAGCTTACTTCCCACAGGCGTCTGGGTTTGCGTTTCAGATTTCTCTACCAAAGCCATATAGGCATTTACACGTTCTAAATCCACTCTGCTGTCTCCTTTTTATCTCTTACCTATCTAGGCACTTGCGAAACAATGTAGTTTTTGTAATTGTATACACAGTAGATACTATTCCTTCGCTCCAACGCTTCCTTCGGGCTTAGCTTCCGCTTCGAAATAGTATCTACTGTGTATACAATACCTTCAGTTACTGAGTTTCGCAATTACTTATCTTACCTATCTGGTAATTGCAAACTACAATACTATGCTTTCTAAATATAGGCGATATTATATTTTGTTACCAGTCTGTCCTTTTAAAATACGGCCTAACGTAAAACCATTTAAGGCTGCTGCGTTAGCCTCATCAAAGTCGATGTGCATACGGAACCGAAACATATCGCTTACACGTACAATAACATCCTTTAAGATGACTGGCCGATCACTAAAGATCTGTACACTTACCTTTTCTTTATTTTTTAATTCTAAGTCTCTGGCAATGTCTTCCGGGACATGGATATGTCTGTGGGCAATAATAACTCCCTCTTTGATCTCCAGTGTTCCGCAGGGTCCTTCCAGTACAATGGAGCCGGAACCTTCGATGTTGCCAGATTCTCTGACCGGTGCCTTTACACCCAGATCCACACAATCACTTTTTGATAATTCAACCTGGGTATCCTTTCTCACCGGCCCCAGCACAGCCACTTTTTCTTTTCTGCCTTTTGGGCCAATGAGATTGACACGCTCCTGTGCAAGAAATTGCTCCGGCTGCGATAAATCTCTTTTATGGGTCAGGACAGCGCCCTTTCCGAAAAGAATTTCCACATGCTCTGCTGATAAATGAACATGCCTTGCAGAAATCTCAACCTCTACAAGTCCTGCCCTGGGTATTGCCATAAGCACTGCTTCGACTATTTGTTCCAAATCTCTCTGCCTCCTACTGGTATAAGCCCGCCAGATACATACACATCATAATATGAATTGCACTGGACAGACGGTTTAGTTCCTCGATAATATCGCTTCTGCTACATTTTGCCCCAGATAAAAAAGCATCTGCCGCAGCGACTTCCGTTTCCCTGATTACCGTTCTCAGCTGGTTTAATAATGCATATGACATTCCCATCGTATAATCCGGCATCATCATCTGGGTTATATTAAAGAATTTCTGCGGATCATGGGAACGCTCTCTTAGCTGTTCGTGGCTCAGACCAAGGATTGTCTGGTTACTGATCTGGATGTCCATAACATCACAGCGCATAATCTCCATCAGAATACGTTTTATATCATTTAAATCCTCAATCAGTTTTTGACTGTTTTTCTCCTGCGCCAAGGTAGCCTGAGTAAGAACCACCAATGCCTGAAGATGATCCAGCCTTCCTCTAAAATAAATCCGGGGATGATTTTTAGCAACCAAAGCATTACCACAAAGCTGGGTCATGTGCTCCGGCTTATCCAAATAATAAGCTCCGGTCTCATAATCCGTATATTTAAATTCCGGCTTACTCTGCTCCACCTTGATCTCTTTCTCCGGTGCCATCTTGATCTCTTCTTTGGGCATATCGCTTCTTTTTTCAATTTTAATTCTACGTTGGTTCAGATACTCACGAGCAGCGGGTGAAAGCAAGGTTCCTTCCTCAATATAATAGGTTCCGGATTCTTTTGCCTTTAATTCTTCTCTTATGACAGCCTCTGTTATCACCTTCAAACGAGCCACCTCCTACTGGAAGTCCAACCATACAAAAGAACTTTTGTATGGTTGTCTCTTCCCGTTATCTCTATTCACCAACCTTAGGTAAAATAGTCTGTACTTCTTCGTGTGGTCTTGGAATTACATGAATAGAGATTAATTCTCCAACACGTTCTGCCGCTGCTGCTCCTGCATCTACAGAAGCCTTAACTGCACCTACATCTCCACGTACCATAACAGTCACAAGACCGCCACCAACATGTTCTTTTCCGATTAATGTAACATTTGCTGCCTTAACCATTGCATCTGCTGCCTCAATTGCTGCCACCAATCCTTTTGTTTCAATCATTCCTAATGCTTGCTGCATAGCCATAATTATATCCTCCTTTTATTTATGCGTTTTGTAAACGCTCGATTATTTTTTTAACAATCAGTTCTACTGATGCACTATTAATATCTGCCAGAGTTTGCGTTGCTGCTTCCGGCGAAGGTACCTCTTTTCTGAGATCCTCCAATTCATGTCTTCCAAATGCTACATATCGAAGATTCAATAGATCCATAGGACCTACATTTTCTGAGGTTGCGCTGCCGCCGATGGCTCCACAGCCCAGTGTTAATGCAGGTGTGAGCCCCGTTGACGCACCGATTCCTCCTAATGCGCTCGGTGTATTTACTAATATTCTCGATGCTGGAATCCTGAGTGCAAAATATTCCACCATTGCGTCATCTTCTGTATGTATGCTAAAGGTATGTCCGGCACCTTCATAATGAAGGATTTTACTTACTAATTCGCATACCTTTTCATAATTATCCTCTGTGTAAAAAGCAAGAATTGGAGCTAGCTTTTCATTGGAATAAGGATGTCCTCTTCCTATGCCGTTCTCTCTGGCCACCAATACACGGGCTTTTTCCGGAATTGTAAGTCCCGCAAGTTCTGCAATTGTCTGAACACTTTTTCCTACGATAGCCGGATTCATGGTTCCGTTGGCACGCAGAATAAATTGACCTAGCTTCTTGCTTTCTGCTTCCGATAAGAAGTAAGCACCTTGGCGCTCCATCTCCATTTGCACCGCTTCTGCCATGTCCGTATCACAAACCACGGACTGCTCAGAGGCACAAATTGTTCCGTTATCAAAGGTCTTTGAATCCATAATACGCTTAACCGCAAGCGGCAGATTTGCCGTTTTTTCGATATAAGCCGGGCCATTTCCAGGTCCTACTCCAATTGCCGGAGTTCCGGAAGAATATGCTGCACGAACCATAGCAGAGCCGCCGGTTGCCAAAATGAGTGCCACCTCGGGATGCTTCATCAGATTCTCTGTTGCCTGCATGGTTGGAATGGTAATACAGCCAACCAAATCTTCGTTACCACCCGCTTCTGCGATTGCCTGTCTGATTACCTTCACCGTCTCCTGTATGGAGCGCAGCGCGCTGGGGTGAGGGGAGAATACGATGGAATTACCTGATTTAATCGCTATCTCCGCCTTATATAGCACGGTTGAGGTTGGGTTTGTTGAAGGAATAATTCCTGCAATTACCCCGACCGGAATCGCGATAGAGCGAGTTTTCTTCTCATCATCTCTTGCTATTTCCCCTATGGTCTTCATATCTTTGATATGTTCATATACACCTTTACTGGCAAAAATATTTTTAACCACCTTATCGGCAACAATACCAAAGCCGGTTTCTTTATTTGCCATTTGCGCAAGCCGCTGTGCATTACGTACACCAGCGTTTGCAATTGCTTTCACAATTTTATCCACTTCTGCCTGATTAAAATGACTTAGTTCTTCCTGTGCGACTCTCGCCTTTTCCACCAAGTCCCTTACTTCCTGCACAGACAGCAGATCCTTATCATATAATTGCATAAATTATCTCTCCTGTTCTAAGAACTTACCAAGTGACTGCAGCAGCTTCTTTTTATTCGCGAATTTTATTTCCTTCCGTGTCATATCCGGAAGCTCTAATTTGCGAGCTAAATTTCTAAGTTGATCCACAGTCATACTCTGCATGGATTCTATGGTAATGTCAGAAGATTTTTTTACAGGTTTCTTTTCCTGTTCCTCCTGATTCTTACTCTCTTCTGGTTCCTTCAGCTTGTCTGATTCTTTTGGTACCTCTATATCCTTCAGCCTCTCCGGTTCCTTCAGCTCTTCTGGTTCCTTTGCTGCCTCCAGTTCCTTCTGTTCCTCAGATTCCTTTGATTTCTCGGATTCTTTTGGTTCTTCTGGTTTCTTTTGTACTTCCTGCTCCTCAGATACAGGCTCTTGATCGGTCAGCTGCTTTTCCTGCGTCCCATGAATCGCCGTATCTTTTTTCGGATAACAGATGTTACCTACTGCTTGGTCCGGTCTGGGAATCACATGTACTGCTACCAATTTACCGATTCGCCCGGCAGTCTCGGCAGAAGTATCTATCGCTGCCTTTACCGCTCCAACATCTCCGGTAATGAGTACCGTAACCAGTCCTCCCTTTACCTTCTCTACATTCACCAGATGAACATCTGCCGCTTTCAGAGCGCTGTCTAAGGCTACCACCGCTGAGAGATAACCATATACTTCGATCAGCCCTAATGCCTGCATCCATCTACCCCGCTTTCCTTCGTCTTACGACGAAATTCAGTACGCTGCATCCGGTATTAAGCTTTCGGGTTTTCAGCAACAAATTCTACTGCTGCTGCAAAGGCTTCACATGCCGCCTTGCAAGCAGATTGGCTTCCTGTTAAGAGTGCACCGCCAAAGTTAGTCTCTGACGGAGGTGCATAAAGGACACACATACTAACATCTGCTGCTTTTAATGCTGCATCCACGCCATACATTGCTTCCAGCGGAGGTGCGATCAAATATGCAAGCGCTTCTCCTTCTCTGATCCCTGCTCCCTCGGAAAGATAGGAACCGGTACGAGAGATGCAGTGAGCATAATAAGCAATGGTATCATCTTCATTGGCAGATACAAAATACGCTTCACGTTCGATGAAATCTACTGCTGCTTCCAGTCCGCTCTTCACCTCTGCAGGATTTGGACCAGCTAAAATGCCGATTACTTCACCTGCTAATTTTGTATTTGCATTTGCAGCGCCGCCATAAAAGCTTTTGGCATATACTACCTGAACAGCTGCTTTTTTGGTAGCCTCATCAAGGGCGGTATAGGTAACATCATCACAATCCGCAGTAATGAGTGCCAGGGATTTCTGATCCGGTGCCAACTTAAACTCCTTCGCCATCTCCGGACTTACGTTAGAAATGATTTTGGTAGCAAGGACACTTGCTCTGATTGGATCTCTTTTCATTATTAATTCCTCCTTTTACAGTTTAAGGGCAGTACCACTTGCTTTTTTCTCCAGCATCAGCTTAATGATCTCTGCGATATGAGCGCCTGCCTCGGCAGGAATGGTTCCCGCTCTATGAATATTGGAAACAACGGTTCTTCTTGCCTCCGGCATACCAACGGTAGCTTTATAGGCAATATAAGCGGACATGGATTCTGCTGTAATTAATCCCGGACGCTCTCCAATCAGTACACAAGTCACTTCTGCTCCGGTGATCTCTGAAATCTGATCCATAACGCCAACTCTTCCGTATCTTACAAAGAATGGTGTTCCGGTATCAATTCCATAGCTCTTAAGCCCCTGCAAGATTCCAGGTAATACGTCAGCAACATTTGCTGCTACCGCTGCTGAACTTAAACCATCGGATACATAGATTTGAACGGTTGGGTTTTTCTTGCATTTTTCTGCTACTGTTTTTGCACCTTCTTCGGTCAGCTTTCTTCCTAAATCAGGTCTGGTTAAATACACATCCTTATTGTCACACTGACTTTGAACAGTAAATAAGCCCATTCGTTCTACAAACTCATGATCCACATCGGAAAATACCGCATCCTGTGCTGCAGAATGTGCTGCTCTAAACTGAAGCAGGGGATCTGTTTTATATCTTGCACCGGCCTTACCAATACCCAGACGGCAGGGTGCATATTGCTTTAATTCCTCATATTCCTCTTTATGCAAGGGGTTTTCCACCAAATACTGTTTTTTAATATCAACCT
>JAEWMZ010000269.1 GCA_023392995.1 Bacillota bacterium | reverse complement strand
TGCAGGATTTTCTTGATCATATTCAGATCCAGGCGAAAGCCTCGAATTCTGCCAATATGTATCAACAGTTTTGTATTTCTTAGTAGAATGAATACTGTGATTGCTGCAAAGGCTCTTGATATTAAGGTAGATATGGCAGCTCCTGCCACACCCATGCCAAGACCAAAGATAAGGATTACATTTAATATCACATGGATTATATTCATAACCAGTGAAATTCTCATGGATACTTTTGAATTTCCCATGGTACGAAACAGTGCAGCGCAAGCATTATATACCGCCAGCATTGGATAGGAAAGTGCTGAATATAGAAAATAAATTCTGGCATTTGCCATAACATCGGCACTAACATCACCATATAACAACACTAAAGTTCCCCGTCCAAAGACAAGTGCTATGGTCATTACAATTACGGACAAGATTAAAATTGAGGCAATCAATTGCTCTCCTGCGCTGCAGGCTGACTTTTCATCTTTCTTTCCCAATAAATGCGCTGCGACGACTGACCCGCCGGTAGACATGGCGCCAAATAAACCAATTAACAGGATGTTAATGGAATCCACCAGGGATACACCCGATACAGCCGCCTCACCCACGTTAGCAACCATCATGCTATCTACCAAACCGATCGTAACCGCAAGTATTTGTTCAATAATGAGTGGTATTATTAACTTCATCAAATCTTTTTTTGAAAACATTACATCTCTCCGTCTCAATCTCAATAATATGAGGCCATCACCAGGACAGCCTCAAGGACTTATCATATTTAAATGAGAATTAAGAATCCTATGTATCTCATTTTATATCTATCAATCAGGTAAATTAATTAAATTCCTTTGTTAATGATTCTGATTCTCTTGGTTATACTGGTTCCCTTGGTTATATTGATTACCTTGGCTAAATTGATTACTTTGGCCAAATTGATTACTTTGACTAAATTGATTACTTTGACTATAGTTGTTCCCTTGGTTGTAATGCTGATCTTGATTGCCTTGGTTATACTGATTACCTTGGTTATATTGCTGATACTGATTGCCTTGATTGTACTGGCTATTCTGGTCATACTGCTGATACTGCCTGTATGATCCATTGAATTTGCCGGAGACCTCGTAAAAGAAAGCAGCCTCCGCAGCAGCCACATAAGGCCCAAGCCACAAGAATCCAATACCACAGGTAAATATACATACAAAGAACCAGCCGATGAAGCTAATGTGTAAACAAAACAATCTCCACTTATTTCCTCTCATCATTTCCTTGGAGCAGTTAATTGCTTCACTTGCTGTCATATTCGGATTCTCTTCAAGAATATAAGGAGCCATTGCATATCGAAAAGCAGCTATAATCCCTGGAATGAAAAAAAGCAATGTCCACAGGAAGATATAGATAAAGGAGAGCAGCTGTAACAAAAATCCGTCTCCAAAGCGATCAAATCTTGAAAAGATATCTGTAAACTGAGGATTTGCCCGATCCAGTAAATTCCGATTGAATCTTACATACCCCAGCTTCATTGTCCCGCCAATGATTATCACTACAACTATATATACGAGAAAGATGCCTGCCATACCTGATAAATAGGATAGAACGATTCTTCCGTACTCTGAGTGAATTAAATTTTCATAGTTCTCACGAATCTCAAGCTTCGGATAACTAATACCGCCATCAGCACCCAGCAAACTGGCAACAATTCCGGCAGCAATGGCTAATAACCAATTACTGCTTAATGCTTCTCTAGCCATTCTTCGAAAATCGGTTGCAAAATACATATCAAACCTCCCTGTGATTAAATTTGCATCTAAAACTCTGATTACTCTTACTGCTTTTATCGTATGCTAGAACATTTGATGCATACCAAATCAAACGACTTTTCTTTTAGTATATCAAATACTGAAACCTTCGTCAATTTTTATAAAATGTCAGTCTTTTAATTAAAAAAAAACGGATGCACTCAATCTCTTGCACCCGTTTTTTTAGGAACTCCTATACAACTATTACATGTTCTTTTTTATCATCGATTAAATCAATGCGATTTCCTTTTACTTTTACCTCATCCACTAGGATAGAATCAATCTCCATACTTCCCCTGCTTCTGCCTACAACCTTAATGAAATAAATCGACTCTCCGAATTTATACTCCATCGAGTATTCTCCAAAGCCTGCCGGGGTCGAGGGTTGAATTACCAACTGGTTTCCTTCCTTTCGAAGACCCAGAAACCACTGCACCAAGCCCTGATACATCCACCCGGCAGAGCCGGTATACCAGCTCCAGCCTCCTCTGCCTGTATAGGGAGGGCTAAGGGAAATATCTGCAATCATCACATAGGGTTCTTTTTCATATCGTAAGGAATCCTTGCGATTCGCTGTAATATGGATCGGATTTAACATGGAAAACAATTTATGAGCCATAGCATAATCCCCAAGCTTTGCCGTAGCGATCGCCAGCCATACCGCAGCATGGGTATATTGCCCGCCGTTTTCACGGATTCCCGGAATGTAGTTTTTGATATAACCAGGGTTTTTCGGTGTCTTATCAAAGGGCGGAGTCAGAAGGAGCGAGATGGATTCTTCCTCCCGGATCAAATATCGCCAGGCAGATTGCATCGCTGTTATGGTTCGTTCTTTCTTTCCTCCTCCGGAAATAACACTCCAGGATTGACTGATGGAGTCAATCTTACATTCATCGCTCTCTTTGGAGCCCATCTTCGTTCCATCGTCATAATAGGCACGTAAATACCATTCTCCATCCCAGGCATTTGCTTCAATACTCTTAAGCAAAGCGTCACGCCGTTCCTCCAGCTCCCTGGCATACTCCGGCTCCTGCTGTCGATGACAAAGGGGAATAAACTCTCCCAGTACCGTGTAAAAGAACCAGGCCAGCCATACACTTTCACCTTTTCCGTCTTTCCCAACCTCATTCATTCCATCATTCCAGTCCCCGCCGCCCATAAGCGGTAATCCGTGTTCACCATGACGCGTAATCTGTATTGTTTTCTTGCAATGCTCATACACGCTTTCACTAAGTTGGGATACCTCAGGAGTAAACATTACCTCGTGCTGATGAGGCTCAAGCACAGGTCCTTTGATGTAAGCCACCTCTTCACTCAGTATGCCCTCATCGCCTGTACTTCTGATATACGCCGCCACCGCATAGGGCAGCCATAAAAGATCATCGGTAATTCTGGTTCTGACTCCGACGCCTGTGGGAGGATGCCACCAGTGCTGCACATCCCCTTCCTCGAACTGCCGGCTGCAGGCAATGATGATCTGTTTTCTAAGAGCCTCCGGGTCAGTGAAGGTCAGTGATAGGGTATCCTGAAGCTGATCCCGGTACCCATAGGCTCCCCCGCATTGATAAAAGGCGGTTCTTGCATTAATTCTGCAGGCGATGGTTTGATAGATGAGCCATCCGTTCACCATAATATCAATGGCAGGATCAGAGGTTTTCACCTTGATTACCCCCAATACCTTATCCCAATACTTCTGCAAGCGGATCGTTTCACTCTCGACCTTTGCAAGGTCTTTATATTTATATCTAATTTTACGGATCACGTTGATATCGCCGCTATAGCCTAACCCAAAGATAATCTCTTTCTTTTCCTTTGGCGGCACGGCTACCGATACCTGTATCACGCCGCAGGAATCATAACCTGCACCTGTATGGCTGGAAAGCTTCGCATCCACACCTTCCGGGGATAAATAATTACCTTTGACTCCAAAGAACTCTCGCCTGTCTCCGGTATAACCATTGATCATTTCATTGGAAAAGAGAAATGCCTGGTTATTCTGAAATTGAAAGGTGTAAATATTCTTTGCCAAAAATACTTCATGTTCGTTATCGTAGGCTGTTAGAATATAGGGATTTGTATGCTCTCTCGCAGTACCAAGAACCCATTCTGCATAATAGCTCAATCGAAAATATTTCGTATGCTCCGTCTGATTTGTCAAATTTAATCTCCAAAGCTTCACCGGCTCATCGATGGGAACAAATACGGTTAGCTCAGATTCCACTCCATCTTCCTCATGCAAGAACTTGGAATAGCCAAAACCATGTCTGACCAAATATTTTCCCCGTTCCAGCCTGCCTTGGGAAACCGGGGACCATAATTCTCCAGTGACCTCATCCAGAATATAGATTGCTTCCGAAGGCCTGTCGCTGACCGGATCATTTGACCAGGAGGTTATCTTATTCTCTCTGCTGTTGTGTGCCCAGGTAAATCCAGCTCCAGCCTCAGATATCTGAAATCCAAAATTCTTATTGGACACTACATTAATCCAGGGAGCTGGAGGCCTATTTTCTCCTTCCAAAAGAATCTCATACTCTTTTCCATCGTTAATAAAACCTCCAAAACCATTAAAAAACTCATATTGCTTTGATTCTTTCTTTTCGAATGGCTCATTCTCCAACAATATTCCTCCTCTCAGCTTTATTCTTCTGCATAGGCAATTGCGAAACAATCTAGTTTTTACAATTATATACACAACACACACCATTTCTTCGCTTCAACGCTTCCTTCGGGCTTAGCTTCCGCTTCGAAACAGTATATGTTGTGTATTCAATAGCTTAAGTTTCTAAGTTTCGCAATTACCTACTATTCTTCTGTTAGTTCAGGCGTGATTTCCTTTACTGTTCTAAAGTAAACACCTGTTTTCTCCGAAAAGACAACTCTTGCTACGGTATACAGCAAATCAATCTCGGCAGGAATCATTTGATACGTATATATCACAAAAAAGCTGGGTTTAGTGTTCTCCTGCTCGTGAATACGCATGGAGCTTGTCATATCATTAATCAAATCAGCCACTTCCTGCAAATAACCATGCTTTGCCTCAATTAAGATAACCAGATCCACCATAACCCGATTTAATCTTAGATATTCGTAAGCCTTTAGCACATCCTTAATGATCCCTTCCTCCTCCAGCGATTTCACACGAAGCAGAAGAATCGGGTTATCTCCTGACACACCAAACCTCCATAAGAAGCTCTGGTTCTTAAAGTTTCTGCGAATTCTTCCCTCAGGGCCGCGATAAGCCGCGGAGGGATAGAAGATTGGACTGATTAAATCCTGGAAAGCATTCATCTGAGAGCGTGTAATCTCAAGATATTTTAATTCGATATCCTTTTGTAACCTGAACTTTTCCATAATATCATCAATACGATAACAAATATTAAGCTCCTCACTCAGCTTAATTGCCTCTTCTCTGCTCTCACATACTCCGGTAACAAAGGATACACATACCGTTTCTCCTGCTGCTACCATAATCCTTATGCGAAGACTCATGATAGGGTCATTACAAAAGCCAGAATGATTGGAGAAGGTGATGCTCTTTACGACCGCCTCGGGATTCTCAAGCGTATGGTTTCTGCCTATGAATTTTTTTCTATCATTTTCATATTCCACCTTGACAGGTCCCTTTGCTCCTGTTCTTACCATATGAATTAAATAGGGCTGCTCTCCCTTCTTACTTCTCCTTTTTGCAAGAAATATTCCATGCTCTTCAAGATACTCGCTTTCCAGGAATAATTTATTAAAGGCGGGATGGCTCAGTTCGGCCAGGTGCGTATCGCCGACTATTTCAAGATAGCTGGTTAGTTCAAAGCTTCTCTCTGTACCGGAATGATTCGTTAAAGATATCTTTCGTATCTCTACGCTGTGATCTGTATCCAGGCTGACTAAGGTATTCGTTGAGATATTACCGTCTCTTCGAATAAATTCTGCCTGATGAGGAGCGAAAATTACCTGGTACTCATCCGGCTGCACTCTTGTGGGATGGTAAGCACTGCTCCATACCTTGCCGGAGGTTTGATCCTTAATATAAATATAGTGGCCCGTGTTTGCATAAACATCTGACCGCCACCGGTATAGCATAAGGTCATCGTATTTTGAAAAACCATCTCCATCGGAGGTTATCATAAGAGAATACTTATTGTTTGATAAAATATTAGCCACCGGAATACTGGGGGATACATCATTTACATATCGTTTGCTAAAGCCCTCCTCCTGGAATAGAGGCTTGCCTATCTTAATGGTATAACCTCGCTTTGCCAGTGATATCAGATTAGACTGGCGCTTCTCTTCCAATAGCACCTGTGTTGCCATAACCATAATATCAGAATGGAATCGCTCTCTCATAATGCTGTGATTGAGGTAGTTATTGATTGCGACCATAATCATACCCTGATGATGTGCCATATAGGATTTGACAATACAATAAGGTGTCATTTCTGTTGAATTTGGCTGATTAAAGTCCACTGCTTCAAAGAAGCCGTAGTCCCCGTAAACACCCATTTCCTGAAGCCGCATTAAATTCGAGATGCATTCCTCTCCTACATAATCGAGGGCTAGTAGTGTTGCATACGGCGTTACCACCAAAGGATTTTTTCGAACCGGCTGAAGTCTTATCTTGGGTACACCGAAGGCTTTATACTGATAATTGGAATTCAAGTCAAAGCGGTAATACTGCGATTCTGAAATTCCCCAGGGGATCTCAGCATCTTTTGCATATTTCATCTGCTGCAGTACAGCAGCCTGAAAGGTCTCCGAAAACACGGAGCCTTCATATCCCTTCATAACCAGACCCGGCATCAAATACTCAAACATCGTACCGCTCCAGGATACAAAGCAGGGAATTCCATTTACTATGGTATAGGGTCTTCCCAGCTTATACCAATGCTTTAACGGCACCTCACCCTTCGCAATTGCTAAAAAGCTGGTCAGAGCTGACTCTGATGCCATCAAATCGTAGCAGCCGGCATCCAGGGTCTGTGAATCTACATGGTAACCAATATGAAACAGTAATCTCTTATGATCAAATAAAAAGCCAAAATCCGCATTATTGACTAAGCTGTCAATTTTATAGCAGATTGTCTTAATCCGGTTCGCCATACTTACCGCATTCTTATTCTCCTGCTCTGCTAAACTTATTAAAGATGGGCAGCTGCCAAGCTTCTCATCCTTCAGTCGAAAAGCGGAGATTTCCTCTACGATATTTTCAATATTACTCTGCAGTTCATAAATCCAATAATGATCCTCCTCTGAACTAAGGGGCCGGCTATTGATGTCTTCCCAGATCTCTTTGATCTCTTCCAGGAAATCTCCAAGGATCAGATTGTTTTCAGGCGAAATAAAATTTGTTACGGGATAGCGGCTTCTGAGGATTGTGCTATTCAATTCCTTTAATAGCTGCTCTGTTATAATCGGCTGCTCCAGCAGCTCTAAAAGACCATTCTTCATTGCCACCAGATGTCCAAGAAAGTTGCCGCTATCCACGGTTGATATATATGCCGGGTTTAGTACCTCCAGCGTTTTGACTTCATACCAGTTATATAGATGACCTCTCCACTTTAGCATCCTTTGTACACAATCCATGAGACGCTCGGTACGCTCTACCGTAGAGCCTATGGTCTCATATCCAAAATCCCTTGCTGAGAGGATGGAGAGAAATTGTAATCCTATATTGGTCGGTGAGGTTTTATCACTAACCCTGACCAATTGCTCCGGGCTGTAGTTTTGACCCATTTGACAGTTATCCGGGCAAAGATAATTGTTCTCCTTCACGGAAAAGTCCTTGAAAAACTGCCAAGTTCTTCTTGCAGTATCCTGCAATAATTTCTGACTTTCCGCTTTTTCCTTTTCAGATACCTTTTCTTTTGGCTGACTGATGTCATAGGCCAGATAAAAAGCGATGCTCCAGAGGAAGGCAACCAAGGTATAGATCAGAATTACCCCCAGAGGTGTCTGCTTCGTACATAAGAGTGCCACTAAAATCAGTGCCAGCAGCAGCGATATCCACATAGAAAGAAAATAACCCTTCAATGTGTTAATAATTGAGGAATCCACTGCCTCTGCCGTATTCCAACGAAGTAAGTTCTTTTTGCTGACCAATAAACGATATATCGTCCTAAGCATCGCATCTGTCGCAATATAAGCCCGGTAGGGAGTAATGGCAAACTCTAAGATTGCCCGTTCACACAATACTCCTAATTCCTTCAAGAAGCTCTTATACACGAGTGCCAATTTAGGCCGCAGCATTTTTTGAGTCAATACTGTAATCAAAAGAACTATGATTTGAAATAGATCCGAAAAGAATACCAATGGAATCCAGAGGTAAAATGCACTTGAAAACCAGAATAGATTTATGATTATAAGTAATACCTTACTAAGCGGAACAAAGCTTCGTCTTAAATTATCAAAGATCTTCCACCTTGCCAAGCCGCATAAGCATCTTCCCTTTACCTTTTTTCTGGTGAATATCCAAGGCAGAAGCTGCCAATCACCCCTGATCCATCTGTGCTCTCTTTTTGCAAAGGAGATGACACTGCTTGGAAAGGTATCCATAATCTTAGCTGTACTGGAAAAGGCCGTTCTTGCATAACAGCTTTCCAATAAATCATGGCTGAGTACCGAATTTTCCGGGATCGTATTATTCAGCAGCTTATGAAACGCCCTCACATCATAAATACC
This sequence comes from Bacillota bacterium, assembly GCA_023392995.1. Taxonomy (GTDB): domain Bacteria; phylum Bacillota; class Clostridia; order Lachnospirales; family Lachnospiraceae; genus Mobilitalea. The sequence continues at coordinate 7,040 of JAEWMZ010000269.1, read as the reverse complement.
CTTACCGATATAAATACCCTCATTAAAGATATCCTGATAAATATCGGATATCACCGCACCATAATGCGCCAAACCGGATTGACCTCCAAATAGTTCCGCAAACCGGCTGCCCTGCTTATCTACAATATGATTACGAACTGAGGGCTGAATGATCACATAGCCCTCCTTCACCTTTCGCTCTTCCACATCAAGGACAGGCTGATTCAATGGGTGATCAATTAATCCCACTAATTTTGCCGCATTGTCCCTTAATAAATTGGTGTCCGCATCCAGAGTGATGACATAACGGAAGCTGTCCAGCAGGTCTTCCTCACATAAAATAGTTGAAAAGGTGGTTGAATCCTTGGGAACGCCATTCAAAAGGTTATTAAACTCCTCCAGCTTTCCTCTTTTTCTCTCCCATCCCATATAGCAGTTTTCTGATTTATTAAATTTACGGTATCGAAAAAACAAAGAAAATCTCTGGTGTTCTGCCGGATACTGCTCATTTAACTCCTTCATTCTCTGCACCAAGGCCGCTTCAATCTCTTCGTCCTTTGGCAGAAAGGGCTCCGCGGCATCCTCATAGTCTATGAGCAGAGCAAAGTACAAATTGGTCTGCTGATTGGCAAGATAATGCTTTTGCATCCGCTTCATATACTCCAGTCCCTGACTCTTGGAGGATATGATTACCGGCATGATGATGAATGTCCGGGCAGAATCCGGAATACTTTTCAGATAATCCAGGGAAGGAATCTTCTTTACCGCAATTCTTCTTGTAAAAATAAAGTTATTAAGCTCCATTGCTATACTTAAATACAGCGGTAAGCCAAAGAATAGAATCACAAAATAATAATACGGCCTGTTATCCCCAGCTGCAGTATAGAGGATATAAACAATCAGAGCGCAAATAAGGGCTAGGATCGTAAAGAGTGAGATAAAATAAAGGACTCCCTTCCCATTTTTACGGGGAGCCAGTAAATTTGGATTAGGACGATCTAGGATCTTCGCTTTTAATAAGGAATATCCGCTTCCCAGGAGATAGGCTCCTACATGATGGGACTGATGCAAATTCTCATTTCCCTCATTAGCCAATTCCAAGCATGCGGCAGCTATTTTTTCTTCGCCAATACGATACTTTAAGGATAGCTTGACGATAACCTCCCGGTACATGCCTCTGGCTTCCGGATCCATCTTTCCATAGATTCCTACCGGATCACTGGAAAGAATTTTTTCCAAACTGGAATACTGTTCAAAAAACTTCTCCTCATCAACCTCATTCATATCTCTGAGACTCACAATCAGCGCTCGGATATTCGTCTCTAAAAAGGATTCGATTTTACCCTCTTCAATGAAAATAGCAGATGACTTAATCTGCTTGCCAGATTTTCCAAAATGATATTCAATGTACCTTTGTATGGATAAATCATTCATTGACATATTCTTCAACAGATAAATAACATGGGAATGGAAGGAATAGTCTGATGCCAGCTCTGGATCAACCTTGGTCAGCAACGGCGTAATATCGCCTCCCCGATGGTCGCCCTGTCCCTTCTCCATCCGCTCCTTCACAAAACGGTCGGCTTTTGATTTCACATCAATGACATGGATGATTTTTTCAGACATCTCAATGATATTCTCAAGGAGACAAAAGCTGAGCATTTCTGGCAGCACCCATATTTCTTTATCTGTCAGAGGGATGATCTGCTGGTAAGCATTAAGCATAATCTGCGTATTTTCTTCTCCGAGATGTCCCTGAGACAGGGAAACCATCTTTTTGGCAACCACATAAATTCTTGGGAAGCCCCGGTACTCTTTTGTTTTTAAGATTGGCAGTACCTCATAGCTGTTTCCTGAAGTACGAACCTTTTTTATTTCACGATACATCATCTGAAAATTATCAAACAACCACCGAGCGGCTGGTATTAACGAAATAATGTCCGTGGAGAGCTCCGAGATCGTGTCCCGAATCTTATTTAACTTCTTATAAGCAACCTGATTATAATCATCAAGTACAAAGCTATAGCGAAAGAGACTGACCTCCTTATGGGTCTGTGCCAGCTCAAGCATTTGCTGCTCCCATTCTTTGGAACCATACTTTTTATCTTCTCCACTTTCTTGCATTGGAAAATGTACTCTTTTACCAAGATGATTAAATCTAAGATACAACAAAGCCAGTATAAAAATAATCAGTGCAATTAAGATAATTAATATAATTATCCGAAACGGTGAATTTATATAGAAATTAATCCCTTCCATCACAGAAACAATTATCCTCCTTAAAATAAGGTTTAGTTGGCAATTGCGAAACACTATAGTATTTATAATTGTATACACAGCAAATGCTACTTCTTCGCGAGGGCGCTTTCTTCGGGCTTAGCTTCCGCTTCGAAACAGTATTTGTTGTGTACACAATAGCTTCAGTTTATGAGTTTCGCAATTACCTAATAATGTTTAGTTAATTTGGCTATCTATAGATAGTGTGCCTATTTTTCCATAAAAAAATCGGCATAATTTTATATTTGTAAAACAAACCATATTTTTAGCATGGCAATGCATGGTGTGTTTCTAGCATCGCGATGCACCGTGCAAAAGAGCTGCGCCTTTTATGAGAAGTTAAAGGGACAACTTCTCATAACTTATATGCTAGAAACCAAACCCGTATTTCTAGCATCGCGATGCACGGCGCAAAAAAGCTGCGCCTTTTATGAGAAGTTAAAGGACAACTTCTCATAACTTATATTGTACCAATTTTGCGCTAAGTTATTATATTTTCATAGCAATCCATCATATATTTATAATAATATAATTTGAATCGGAGTAGCTCCACATGGATCAGGAATGCAGTAACCGAATCATAAATGAGGATTATGCCGACTTTTTCATTCAAACAGGCACTAGTTTAAATGATGTTAGAGCCCAGTTAGATATTTGCTATACTCCCATAAATGATCAGTACGTCGTTATTTATACTCCGATTGCGGGTCTTCCAGATAGATTAATTCATCAGCTAGGATATTTTGCATATCCAAAATGCTATGGTCTAACAGATATTGCCAGTCTCCAGCAATCCGGCATTACCCGGGTTCGTAATGTCCCAACCCTTAATCTCCTGGGTCAGGGCGTTTTAATCGGTCTCGTTGACACAGGAATAGAGTATACCCACGAAGCCTTTAAAAATGCAGATGGTACCTCACGTATCCTATCTATCTGGGATCAAACAATTCAAACTGAAAGTTCCCGGCCAGCTGGATTTTATTATGGAACCGAGTATTCACAGCAGCAAATAAACGAGGCACTTCGTTCTCCGAACCCTTTATCTGTTGTCCCGAGTACCGATACCAATGGACATGGAACGGCTCTTGCTGGTATTGCAGCTGGCAATCCAAGCGAAGCTAATAATTTTTCCGGCGTTGCGCCAGGCACCGAAATAATTGCCGTTAAATTAAAAGAAGCCAAACAGATTACGAGGGCATTTTGGAAGATTCCCAATGGCCCCGTATGCTACCAGCAAAACGACATCCTACTAGGAATAAAATATCTGGTCGAAAAAGCAGCTTCCGTTAATCGACCAATCTCTATTATTATTGGAGTTGGATCTTCGCAAGGCGCTCATGACGATAGAGGAGTTACCTCCAACTTTCTAAACAATATCGCTACTTTAACAGGAGTGTGTATCTCAGTATCTGCCGGAAATGAAGGCAGCAGCATGCACCATTACCATGGACAGATCCAGCAGGGCAGCAAATATGATACGATGGAATTAAATGTAGGTCCAAATGAATCAGGCTTCTCGATGGAGATTTGGGGAAAGGCTCCAAATACCTTTTCTATTGACATATCCTCTCCTTCCGGCGAGTACATCGCCAGAATCCCAGCCAGATTAAATGAGAATCAAGTTGTACGGTTTATTTTTGAACGTACTGTCATAAACATAGATTATCAGATTATTGAGGAAGAGACTGGTGATCAGCTGATCTTGCTTCGCTTTACAGATCCAGCAGAAGGTATCTGGAGATTTCGTGTTTACCTTAGCGGCGACTTATCCGCCGATTTTCACACCTGGCTGCCTATTACTCCTTTCCTCGGCATGGGTACTTATTTTATCCGTCCTGATCCTTATACCACTGTAACCTCTCCGGGTAATACTTCGATACTAGTTGTAGCCACTGCTTATAACTATACAAATGAGACTCTATTAATCGATGCCAGCAGGGGCTTTACCAGGGACAATAACATCTCTCCAACTTTTGCTGCTCCCGGTGTAAACCTCGTTGCTCCCGCACTAAATAATTCCTATGCTCCCGTGACCGGAACCAGTTATGCCGCGGCACATACGGCCGGTGTCGGTGCTATGCTTTTAGAGTGGGGTGTTGTAAGGAATCGTTATTATCAGATGGATACCATTGATATACGAAACATATTAATTCGTGGAACTGTGAAAAACCCCAATCTTACTTATCCAAACCGGGAATGGGGCTATGGAATATTAAATCTTTTTAATTCCTTCACAAGTTTAAGCGGAGAGAATTCTTAGGATATAATTAGCATTTAATACTATGAAATAGAGGTAGCCTATGGAATTATGCAAAATAACCCAACAAAGTCAATATACTTTCGGCTGGTCTGTGTATAACAGTAATTTGGAGTATTTCCACATCATGCAGGACGGTGTACTGAGTTCTGCGGCAGAGCTTGGAATCAATGTGATTCCTCACAACCAGAATGGTGAAACTGCAGAAATGATAAGTGGTTGCTTTAATTTACTTTCTCAAGGTATTAATGCCCTTATCATATCTCCTGTGAATCCCGGAGCAATGGGTGTCATTGCTGATAAGGCTAACGAAGCTAATATACCGATCGTAGTTGTTGATGTCGGAACGGGAGGTGTCCAGGTAGTTGCATTCATTGTTTCTGATAACTTCGGAGGCGGAATTTTAGCTGGCGAATACGCCCTTACCCTTTTTCCGGAATATCAGATTGCCAGTCTAAATGCCGTAATTATTAAAGTTGAAGCAACCTCCACCTATGCCCGTCTGCGCGGTGATGGCTTTGCGAGTGTTCTGACTGATGCAGGCTATCAGATTGTTGCTCAGGCAACCGGGAATTCGGATACTCTACAGGCTTATGAACTTATGAAAGGCTTTTTGGCAGCCTATCAAAGGGACATCGCCATTGCCTTTTGTGAAAATGACAGAATGGCTCTTGGTGCTGCTCAGGCTGTTTATGAAGCCGGAATGACGGGAAAAATACTGATCCTGGGCTTTGACGGAATCCCCTCAGCAGTAGAAGCTATTAAAAATGGCTTGATGCAGGGAACCATTGCCCAGCAGCCCTTTGAAATGGGAAAGCTCGGTGTACAATCTGCAAATACAGCTTTACAGGGCGGTACCATCATCTTTGATGATGTAGCTCAAAAAGAGCTCTTTGTATCCGTTTATTTAATCGATCAGTATGGTAATTCGTGGAAATAACTATAAAAGAGCCTTTTGTTCATCCAATCGATTGGAATGAACAAAAGGCTCCGCTTTGTTTTAATTCATAAATCCTCTATCCGTTCATCTAGTTCTATTATTACTTATTTTTTCTTCTGTTATACTTCTCTTCTTTTATATTTCTCTTCTTTTATACTTCTCTTCTGTCACTCTTCTTTTACTCTTCTTTTCTTACTCTTCTTTTCCCAGCTTCTCGTTCAGTATACCTTCACCAATGCCGGTAACATTAACATTCTTAGTTGTTTTCGCGTCTAAGCTTTCTGCCATAATAATATTCTTCATATCAATTCCCACGGAGCTTTGTACAGTATCAAATACTTTAGCCATTACAACCGGCACATTATCTACCACACTATCGACTCCGCCGCCATAGATTTTTATATCAGAAATCTGGCTGAGCGGCTCAGCAATCGCCTTAGCAAGCTCGGGTAATTTCTCGATCAATTTATCTGCCATAGCAGCATTGGTATACTTCTGGTATGCTTCGGCTCTCTTCTCCATTGCCTCTGCTTCTGCAAGGCCTTTTGCTTTGATGGCTTCCGCCTCTGCTAAACCAATGGCACTGATTGCTTTCGCCTTTGCATCACCGTTCATTGACTGGGCATCTGCCTCCGCTCTCGCTTTTAAAATAATTGCTTCTGCATCTGCATTCGCTTCCGCTTTTTTGGCTTCTGCTCTTGCTTCCGCTTCTGCAATCTTTGCATATTTCTCCGCATCTGCTTCTGCCTTCTTCTGCTCGCGATCTGCATTTGCCGGTTCTACTACCTTTGTTTTTAATTCCTCACGGGTTTTTTCCGCACGGCGCTGCTCTAATTCAGTCTGCTTCTGCTCTCTGGCAATATCAACCTGAAGCTGTGCTTCCTGAAGCTCTTTCTGCTTAAGCTGCTTGAGAATATCTGCTTCCATCTGAGCTGCAATAACCTCTTTGTAGGTTATACTCTTCTGGATTTCATACGCTGCATCCGCTTTTGCTTTTGCAGATTCCTGTTCTGTTCTGTACTCAGCTTCACGAACTGACTTTGCTTTAATCGCAGCACTTACTTCTGTCTCTGCCTCTAAGCGAGCTTTCTCGCCTTCCTTGGTTGCCTCGGACTTCTTTATAGACTCTTCCTTCATGGCAATGGCTTGCGCAATCTCGGCATCCTTTTTCTTTTCTGCGATCTGTTTCGCACCAAGCGCTCTGATATAACCATTGGTATCATTGACATCTTTAATGGAGAAGTCCTTTAACTCAAGACCCATTTCGCCGATCTTAGTGCCAACCACTTCCTGAACCTTGGCAGAGAAGGCTTCTCTATCGTTATATATTTGCTCCACTGTCATGGAAGCAACAATTTCACGTAATTTACCTTCCAGGATTAGAGTAACCTGATCTGAAATCGATTTTTGTATCTGCATTTCATTAGCGCCGGTAAATTGTTCAATTGCAGCATAGATACTGTCATGGGTATTTCTTACTTTAATTACTGCTGTTCCGACCACATCGATGGGTACACCTTGGGATGACATGGTTTGAGATGTATTGATATTTAGTTGGATATTACCTAAGGAGATGATATCCGTTCT
>JAEWMZ010000080.1 GCA_023392995.1 Bacillota bacterium | reverse complement strand
TTATTACTTGCAAAATCATATCCGGGAAATACCTGATCATAGGCGATCATCATTCGGTCTCTGGTTACCTTAGCCACAATACTGGCGGCTGCAATGGATATACTTTTTGCATCACCTTTGATAATGGGTACCTGCTTTATAGTTACCCCTGGAATTGTTACGGCGTCATTTAGCAATAAATCCGGCTTAACAGAGAGATTTCCAATGGCTTTGCGCATTGCCTCATAAGTGGCCTGCAAAATATTCATTTCGTCGATCTTATTAGGAGGAACGCTTCCGATGCCAAATGCAATCGCCTTTGAGATGATTTCATCATAAAGCTCCTCTCTTTTCTTCTCGGAAAGCTGCTTGGAGTCATTCACATATAAAATATTACAATCCTTTGGCAAAATGACGGCGGCAGCGATAACAGGCCCGGCAAAAGGTCCTCTTCCCACCTCATCAATACCGCAAATGTAATCATACTCACTATACTTATTCTCATAGCTTCTCATCTCGGCAAGACGTTCCATCTCTTTTTGCAGCGTCCATATTTTATTACGGTATTGGTTGCAGATGGTAATAACCCCGCTTCGTTCATCCTCGCTATACTTGATCAGCAGCTGTTCAATCTCTGCTTCTTTTGCCTGCATAAACTCTAACTTAACTTCTGCTATTTTCTTTTGGGGGATAGCTTCTCTTATTTGTACATCCATTGTATCTTCTCCTATTAAAAACCGCTTGAACCTAGAAGCGAACTATGTTCAAGGTAAATTAGTATTTCACACTGACAGATATTCGACGGCATGGCCACGTGGTGCAAGAAGTGAAGTGTTCTGCATTTCACACTATTACTTCGTCTTTTACTTAGTAACAGCAGGTGCTTCATCGGATGAAACAGTATCCTTAACCTCTGTTGTCTCTGCTGATGCAGCGGGAAATTCCAACGTGATATTCCCCAACTTAATACTTCTAAAATCATCAATTAAGAAAGCCGCTGCTCGGTCAATGTCAGGCAGGCCGCCTTTTAGCAGGCAGGATCTCTTGATCGCGATTGTCTGTAAGATTCCAAGCGCATCCTTTTGTGTCTCCGCTTCCGATGTGATTTCCACGCTGTAGCGATTCGATAAAACCTCCGGATAATATTTACTAAGAATTAATATCAGTTCCAGCGACATCGTTGTGGTATCAATGATATTATCATTGATAGACCCGATTAATGCTAATCTCAGGCCAACCATCTGATCCTCGAACTTTGGCCATAAGATACCGGGGGTATCCAGTAACTCTGTAAATTTGTTCAAACGAATCCACTGCTTTCCCTTTGTGACACCGGGACGATTCCCGGTTTTTGTAGAAGCCTTTCCGACAAAGCTATTGATAAAGGTAGATTTGCCCACATTAGGAATTCCTACAATCATAGCTCTGACCGGACGATTCAGGATGCCTCTTCGGCGATCCCGTTCTATTTTAGCTTCGCATGCTTTATTTACAATTTCCTGAACCTGCTTTACACCAGCTCCGCTTTTTGAATTAACTAAAGATACATAATAGCCCTGTTTTTCAAAATAATCCTTCCAGGCATTATTATACCTTGGATCTGCCATGTCTGATTTATTTAAAAGTATGACTCTGGATTTGTTTTTTGCTAATGCATCAATATCAGGATTTTTACTGGAGTATGGAATTCGTGCGTCTACCAGCTCGATTACCACATCAATCAGCTTCATATCCTCCTGCATCATTTTTTTCGCTTTGGCCATATGGCCGGGGTACCATTGAAAATGCATAATAATCTCCTTAATTCCCTTGAAAAGGGGATTTGTTCCCTTGAAAAGGGGATTTGTTCCCTTGAAAAGGGGATTTGTTCCCTTAAAAAGGGGATTTGTTCCCTTGAAAAGGGGATTTGTTCTCTTGAACCTACTCCGAAACGGTTTCCGTTTCTGCTTTTTTCAAATTCAGCTTATTAATAAAATTAAAAGGCTTTAAACTAATAAATGCCTTTCCGATAATTTCTTCCCTTCGGATGGTTCCAACACTTGCAAAACGGCTGTCTTCGCTATTATTACGATTATCTCCCAGAACAAAGTATTCATTCTCTTCGAGGGTAATCTCTTCATCCGCTAAACCATAATTATTCATAACATCAGTATTTACGATATCCTCAATCACTTTATCATTAATATAGATACTACCGTTTTTTATCTGAAGCTTTTCACCGGGTAAACCAATGATCCGCTTAATATCATAATAACTATGCTCCTTACCGCTCTGTTTAAAAACAATAACATCGAATCGCTTGGGATCTGTAATACGGTAATTTAATTTATTAATGATAATCTCGTCCCCATCTTGTAGCGTCGTTTCCATAGAAACTCCTACCATGGAGGTTTTTTCAAGAGCATAATAAACAATGAAGTATGCCAGGAAGATAACCGCTGCAATCTGAATACCCCAAATTAATATTTCCCTCAGAATTTTTCTTTTCAATGCATTTTTCTTCTCCTGGTCAAAATCAAATTCCACTCTTCTTGCCAACTACTTCCCTTCTTTCTGTAACGTGTTTAAGCCGTAAGGCTGCTCTATGTCAAAATTCGTGTTAAAAAAGGGACAATCGCTTATGTATTGTCCCTTCGCTTGTATTATCTGATTACTTCTTTAACCTTAGCCCTCTTACCTACTCTATCACGTAAATAGAACAGTTTAGCTCTTCTTACTTTACCGCGTCTAATTACTTCGATTTTTTCAATGATAGGACTGTGAAGCGGCCATGTCTTCTCTACGCCGATTCCGTTAGAAGTCTTTCTAACAGTAAAGGTTTCTCTTGCGCCACCGTTCTGTCTTTTCAGTACGGTACCCTCATAAACCTGGACTCTTTCACGGTTACCTTCTTTTACTTTAGCGTATACTTTAACTGTATCGCCTACGTTGAAGCTAGTTACTTGATCTTTCAACTGCTCAGCTTCAATGCTCTTAATGATATCGTTCATTTTGTGACCTCCATTCATATTTAGATGTTCTTGACACGCTTTGGTATATTTACCCTGCATCAGAGGACCATCCCATCTCACAACTACTTACTTTAACATAAACTGTCATATAATGCAAGTACTTTTT
>JAEWMZ010000066.1 GCA_023392995.1 Bacillota bacterium | reverse complement strand
CTTGGAATTTAATCACGGTAGGAAGGCCAGGTATGGTACAGCTTATTTTATATGTAATTATCCTGGGGGTCTTTCTATGGATCGTGAAGCGTTATAATAAGAAGATAAGCTGCTTGCTGCCTCTATTGGCATCCCTTCTGCTAATGCTGCCCCAGAGTAATGCGGGACTGCGGGTTGTATTTTTAGATGTAGGTCAGGGTGAAGCCATATATATGAACTATGAAAACAGGATGACCGTTCTGGTAGATGGAGGCAGTTCTGATGTGATGAAGGTGGGAAAATATCGATTGAAGCCCTTCCTGCTATCCCAGGGGACGGATGAGTTGACCTATGTTGTTATGACCCATGCGGATGGGGATCATATTAGCGGTCTGAAGGAATTGATGGAGGAAGGACAGATTAGGATTAAGAATCTGGTACTGCCTAAGATTCAGGAAAAGGACGAGGGATATCTGAAGATGGAGGCATTGGCTCAGCAAAAGGGTATCCAAATCCTGTACTGCAAGGTCGGAGATAAAATATTGGAGGGAGAATTGACCTTGTTTTGCCTTCATCCTGGTGAAGTAGTGAATTCACTGGATACCAATTCTTATTCCGCTGTTTTTAGTGTCAGATATAAGGAATTTGATCTACTGCTTACCGGGGATCTGGGACAGGAGCAGGAGCCGTCCGTACTTCAAAGCTTAGTGGACTGGAGGAATACTGCAAAGAACAAAGGGGATGCGCCTTCTTTAGAATATGATCTTTTAAAGGTTGGACACCATGGGTCAAAAAATTCTACCTCCGAAGAATTTCTTTCTAGCCTGCGGCCAAAGTATGCGGTTATATCCGCCGGGCGGGGAAATCGCTATGGACATCCTCATAAGGAGGTGCTTGATCGCTTGATGGAGGCTAGGAGTAACATTATGATCACTTATGAGTACGGAGCAATCGAAGTTGAAACAGATGGAAAGGAGATGAAGCTGGAGACTTATCTTAAGTGAGGAACAGGGTAATTTATTTTGCAGCTTCTTGATAATAATACATGATAGATAGCAATATATCCACGTCCAATATCTGCTATATTGAATTGAACAAAGATAAAATGCACACTGTGCAGTATCGTTATCACTGTACCATGTGCATTTTTATGTCCAAAGGGTGTTCATCGGGTTCATTGTATCAATATCATAACCTTAATGAATCACTATGGATATCTTCATAAGGAGATTAGTGTATCAAACACAAGAAAAATGGCATCCGTACTTGAAATTGGCATGCAAGGAAAATATGTTGTCATTTTTTTAATATATTCTTTATTATTGGGCTTTTGTTGGTCATATTCATAAGAGTTTTAATTTTCAAAAAATACCTTTAGTAATTTGTCCAGATAAGCCTGATCTTTTGTTCCCATAAGTTCTCTTGAGGAGTGCATTGCAAGTAAAGGAACTCCAATATCTACTGTTTTAACAGGTAACCAGGAGGAGATAATAGACCCTAAAGTCATACCTCCTGGCATATCTGAACGGTTAACAAATTTCTGGTATTTTACTCCTCCCACCTCGCAAAGTTGTTGAACAATTGCGATGGCCTCTGTATCCAAAGTATATCTCTGGTTGCTATCAATCTTAAATACAATTCCCTCATTGAGTGCAGTATAATTAGTTGGGTCATATTTCTCAGGATGATTAGGGTGCACCCCATGAGCAACATCAACGGATAGAAGTAAACTATCGGTAAGTCCTCCATAGAGGCTGTCTGTTGTATAGCCTAAGCCTGTCATTATTTTCTCCAACAAAATGGTTAACAGAGCTGAATCTGCGCCCTGTTTTGTTTGGCTACCAATCTCTTCGTTATCAAAGAGTGCTATTAGATTAATGCCTTCCTTTCTTCTGCCGGTGTGAATTCCCTTTAATAAAGAGCATACAGAAGTTAGATTATCAAGCCTTGGGCAGGATACAAAGTCGTCATTAACACCTACAAAGGAACCTTCTTCTCTATTATAGATATACATATCATAATCGAGTATTCTTGATTTATCGATTCCAAGCTCCTTTGCCAGTACACCTAAGAAGAATTGTTCTTCTGATATATCTTCATTAGCCATAGAGAGTAAGGGAAGCATGTCCATCTGTCGGTTTAATTCAACTCCTTTATTTACCTCTCTATTCACATGGATGGACAGATTAGGGATAATGAGCAGTGGCTTTTTAATGTCTAGTAGCCTCATTTCAGGATGAAATGGATCTTCACTTCTTAATGCTATTCTTCCTGCAAGTGATAAAGGACGATCTATCCAGGTATTTAAGATCGGGCTTCCATAGACTTCTGTATTTAATTTGCGATAGGCGCCGCTCTTAATGTCTGCATTAGGTTTTACTCGAAAGCCCGGGTGATCTGTATGAGCAGCTGCTATACGAAAGTTCTGCACGTTCTCCCAGTCCTCTCCAATGGTAAAAGCAAACAGGGAGGTAGCATATGGTTTAATATAATAGCCCATGCCTTTCCCTAATTTCCAGTCCTCTTTCAAATCAAGAGCTGTAAAACCTGCTTTTTTTAAATATTCTATGCTTTCCTCCACCACATGATAAGGGGAGGTAGCCCCCTGTATAAACGAAATTAGCTCTCTTGCACTTTCATTTTCAAGCATTCTATATCCTCCTGTATCGAAATAAAAAATATATGAATCAAAGAATTATAGTTTTTATTATAGCCTACCTTTTTTTATTGAACAAGAGAGGATTTCTTCTAAGAATCGAAGACTGATTGGTATATCTAGGCTTTATAGAAGGGCAGAACAGCGGAAAAAGGTTTTGGCTTCCGAAATAGAAAAGGCTCTAAATCGCAGTAGGGCAGCGTTAACCTGTAATCAATAATTCCTACAATACTGCCAAGATGAAGAGACAAAGCAGGGATGATGAACTGAGTGTCAAGAATCAATGATAAGAAAAAAATAAGTTTTTATGTGTAAAAATGAGTCTTTTAAGTGCAAAGACTCATTTTTTTGTATTCCTGTGGTATATTTTGGCGGAAATATGTAAATGAAAGCTACATTCTAAATTTGCATTTCATTTTTACATTTCAAGCTGTGAAAAGGAGTGTGATCGTATGGAAAGCCACAGGTGTTCAGAAGAACCTGACTTTGCCCCCAGCTACTGGAGGGGATTGTGGTTCAGAACGGCTTACCGAGCATATGAACCCAGAGCTGATACGTCGAGGCGAATTGGGCAAAGCTGGTATTGCAGGTACGCTGATTTTCATTTGGACAAACCACCCCACTGGATTTAGGTGTATGTTACTGGCCGAAAAACAAATTATCAGGGAGGATGAAAGAAATGAAACAGAAGAGATTAATTGCATATATCATGGTATTAACATTAATTATATCATTAGCTGGTATTCAGCCAGGAAAAGTGTATGCGGCAACGAATTCGGCAATGCTTGGCGGACAGCAGACGAAAGGAAATCTTCGCATCGATATCGCAAATGGAAATATTGATGTATACCGTTACGATGGTAGGACTTTTGTAA
>JAEWMZ010000063.1 GCA_023392995.1 Bacillota bacterium | reverse complement strand
TAGAAATAACAATTGAGATAAGATATAGAACTAATTTGTTAGAACTGTGAAATATTGCGCTTTCCTCCAACAGAGTGTGCAATATTTTACAGTTCTTTTCTTTTGGTGAAAATGAATGGGCAAAATAGTCATAATGCATAACAACGCACTCCATTGTTAAAAATAATTGCATGATGTAGTATAAAAAAGTAACAAAAAGCAAACATATATAGCGAAGAGGTATCAAAATAATTTAAAGAAGGATGGAATGAGGGTATGAAGAAAATTATTGCAGCGTTACTTTGCTTAAGCCTCGTGTTTTCATTAGTGGCTTGCGGCAACAAGAACACAGGTTCCAATGGCGGCACAACAAACAATGGGGGATCAACAGGAACAGAGGCTACGAAGGCTCCCGATAAGAATAAGGGTTCTGTTGATGTAGGTATCGTTCTTCCTACAAAGGATGAGCCAAGATGGTTACAGGATCAGGCAAGATTTGAAGATGTTATTTCCTCTACGGACTACACAGTAGAAGTATTATTCAGCCAGGGCTCTTCCGCAAACGAGAAAACGAATGTTGAGACCTTAATTGCTAAGGGTATCAAAGTTCTCATCATCTGTGCACAGGATGCGGCAGCGGCAGCAGCAGCGGTAGAAGAAGCAAAAGATGCAGGTGTGGTTGTTATTTCTTACGATCGTTTGATTACAGATACAGATGCAATTGATTATTATGTAACCTTCGACAGCGTGGCAGTCGGAGAAGCAATGGGTAAATATTTAGTTGAAAATGCAAGCGGTACTGGCAATCCTTTATACTTATATGCTGGTGCAGCAACTGACAACAACGCGTTCTTATTCTTCCAGGGTGCTTGGAATGTATTACAGCCAAAGATTGCAGACGGAACCTTTGTAATTAAGAATTCCTCAGAAGCAGTTAAGGTACAGGATAAAGCAGAATTAACCCGTGATGAGCAGTCAGCGATCATTGGTCAGGTTACAACCAACTGGGATTTCAATGAAGCAAAATCAAAAGCAGAAGCTCATTTGACCTCTGCAAAGGCTGCTGATAAAGGCAAATGCTATGTATTAGCTCCTAACGATGGTACAGCACGTTCGATCGCTGACGTATTCGCAGCTGATGCTGATGTAACTAGTTACTTCATTACAGGTCAGGATGCTGAGGTTGCTTCCGTTCAGTATATTATTGATGGAAAACAGTCCATGACAGTATTTAAGGATACACGTACCTTAGCAGCAGATGCAATGAACATGGCAATTGATGTAATTGGAGGAAAGACTCCTGCTACAGATTCCACTTATAACAACTTAGCAAAGGATGTTCCTTCTAAGCAGACTGCAACCGTAGTAGTAACTAAGGACAATGTAAAGGCAGCATTAATTGACTCTGGCTACTATAAAGAATCTGAATTTACTGGTTTAAAATAACACAGACTAAATGAATAGTTTAAGTCATAGCATGAGGACCGGTTTAAGAATACCAAATGATATTTTTAGACCGGTTCTCCTATTGAAGGAAGGATAAGTAATGAGCGATTACATTCTTGAAATGCAAAACATAGTGAAAGAGTTCCCTGGTGTAAAGGCTCTGAATAACGTGGATTTTAAGGTGAAACGGGGAGAAATCCACTGTTTGGTAGGTGAAAATGGAGCCGGAAAATCCACTCTGATGAAGGTTCTTTCCGGGGTTTATCCTTATGGCACCTATAGCGGAAATATCATCTATAATGGAAACGAGAAACAATTTAAGTCAATTGCTGATAGTGAACAGGAAGGTATTGCAATTATTTATCAGGAACTGGCACTAATCCCCGAGTTAAGTGTTTATGAGAATATTTACTTCGGACATGAATTAATGGAAGGAAAAGTGATTAATTGGAACCAGACCATCGTCAGCGCCCAGGAAATGTTAAAAATGGTAAAGTTGGATGTAAATCCATCCATGAAAGTGAAGGATCTATCCGTTGGCAAAAGGCAGCTGATAGAAATCGCAAAGGCACTGAGTAAAAATGTTAAGCTGCTGGTACTGGACGAACCAACTGCTGCATTGAATGAAGATGATAGTGCGAATTTGTTGGAGCTGTTAAGACAGCTTAAGACCCAAGGGGTGACCTCCATTATGATTTCCCATAAATTAAAAGAGGTTGTATCCATTGCTGATACAATTACAGTAATTCGTGATGGTACTACAATTTGCTCCCTGGATGCAAAAGAACATAAGATTTCGGAACATGAGATTATTAAATATATGGTAGGTAGAGAGATCGAGAATATCTATCCGAAGCGTGAGAATCAAAAATTCGGAGATATCTGCTTCGAAGTTAAAAACTGGACGGTTCGTAATCCTGCTTTAGACCGTGAAATTTTGCATAATGTTAGTCTGAATGTACGCCGTGGTGAGATTATCGGTATCGCAGGACTTATGGGTGCAGGCCGTACCGAGCTGGCATTAAGTATCTTCGGTAATACCCCCAAGTATACGATAACCAGTGGTGATCTGTATGTGGATGGTCAGCCAAAAACCTTTAAGCATCCCAAAGAAGCCTTAAAGGCAGGTGTAGCCTATGTATCAGAAGATAGAAAAGGAAACGGATTAATTCTAATACAGGATATAAAATATAATATATCAATCGCTAACTTAGAGCAGTTAACGGAAGGTGTCTCCTTGAATGAAAACAAAGAAATAACCATAGCGAAGGAATACCAGCGTTCCATTAATATTAAAGCACCTTCAATTAAGCAAATCGTCGGTAACTTAAGCGGTGGAAACCAGCAGAAGGTATCCCTGGCAAAATGTCTGTTTGTCGGGCCTAAGGTATTAATTCTGGATGAACCCACCAGAGGTATTGATGTTGGAGCGAAATTTGAGATTTATTCGCTGATGAATAAACTGGTGGAACAGGGCATGAGTATTATCATGATATCCTCTGAGTTACTTGAGGTACTCGGTATGAGTGATCGTGTCTATGTTATGTCGGAAGGTACGATTACAGGCTGCTTGGCCGCAGAGGAAGCCACAGAACAGAATGTAATGGCTATGGCTACAAGAGTAGAGGAGGTAGTATAATGAGTAATTCAAATGAAACAGGAAAGGTTAGCATAGGGCAGGAATTGCTGAGTTTAATCAAAGCAAATATCCGCGATTATGTTATGTATATTGCATTAGTAGTAATTTTTGTTATTTTTAGTTTTATGACCAAAGGTCTTTTCCTTTCCCCGAGAAACTTAAGTGACTTGGTTAATCAGGCAGGCTATGTTGCTGTAATTGCCATTGGTATGACAGTTATCTTGATTATTAAGCACATAGATCTTTCTGTTGGTTATGTAGCCGGCTTTTTAGGTGCTGTAGCGGCGATACTTATGAAGAATGGTTTGCCTGCCATAGTGGCAATTCCAATTGTATTAGTATGCGGTATCTTAATTGGTGTTTATCAGGGAACATTAGTTGCTAAGGTGGGTGTTCCGGCCTTTGTTGTAACCCTTGCCGGTATGTTTATTTTCCGTGGTTTGCTTTCACTTACTACAGCAGGTACCGGAACAATTATTATTAAGGACGAAGGTTATAAAGCGATTTCCAATGGTTATATTCCTGATATCCCGATCTCCGGAAATATTCATTTACTGACGTTGATCATCGGTATTATAGCAATTGTCTTAGTGGTTTATTCTCAGATAAAGACAAGAAATAATTTACGTAAGTATAATTTTGAAGTAAGCTCTCTGCCGATCCTGGTTGGTAAAATTGTGTTCCTTTCCGCAATTATTATGTATATCATGTGGATCTTAGCTGGATATAAGGGCATTCCTTGGACAGCTGTTATCGTGGCTGTGGTACTGCTTATCTATAACTTTATTTTAAATAGAACTCGTCTGGGCAGATATATCTATGGTATCGGCGGTAATGCAGAGGCAGCAGAGCTTTCTGGTGTTAATGTTCAGAAAATTACCATGTTCGCCTTCTGCTCCGTAAGTATGCTTTCAGCACTTGGTGGTATTCTTTATTCCTCAAGACTTGCGTCAGCAACACCTACCGCAGGTACCGGCTTCGAGCTGGATGCGATTGCTTCCTCCTACATCGGCGGTGTATCCGTAAACGGTGGTATTGGTAGAGTTACCAATACAATTATCGGTGCTTTTGTAATCATGTCCCTTACCAATGGTATGAACTTGATGGGAATTGATATTTCTTATCAGTATATTGTGAAAGGTGTGATCTTCATCCTGGCGGTAGCCTTTGATATTATTACACGAAATAAGAGAAAATAATGAGATAGCCATAATATTTTGTATAACAGACATTCGTTCTGATTTATAGGATAAACGCTAACAATCTATGTTAGTTACAGACTATAAAGCAGGATGGGTGTCTGTTATTTTGTTTGATAGGCAGATCGAATCGAGGAATGATATTTTGCGATAGTTGCCTTGTTATTCCTGTTCTAAGTGAGAAATGAAGAGCATTTTTCATTGTGCATCCTGCATGCAGAGGTTGAATGTTAAAAAAATTCATCTTAATCAAAATAATTGAAACCTGTATGGTTTTTTTGTTTTTGGAGATAATGTTATTAAGTAAAATGTATAGAGCTGGAGAAAGATATCTCCTGAAATATACAAAATTATTTACCATGTATGAAGGAGGAATATTTTTATGAAATTGAAAGCTATCTTAGTAACACTAGTTATACTTACTCTATTATTAACCGGATGTGGCAAGAAAGACACAACGAATAATAATACAACTACCACGCCGAAGCCTACCCAAGGTACGGTAACAACCCCCCCGGCAGCCACAACCCCTCCGGCAGCCACCACCGCCCCGGATGCTACAAAACCTGCGACATCACCGGAAGCTACGAAAGGAGCAGGTAAGCCGGATGCAGTAACAACAGCATCAATTGTTGATACGGAAGATGCTTTTTTAAAGGCAATCAGCAAGGAAGGTACCTGGATTATCGCTATTACCAAGGATTTAACCATTAATAAGGATCTGGTATTAGAGGGTGAATATAAAAATGGTAAGAAGGATGATGCTGGAAAGGATGTAATCCAAAGAAAGATTGCATTATATGCGCAGGATGAAAACAGAACCATAACAGCAAAATATATTCTGACTGCACCCAAATTGACGGTATCCAGCCCCAACGCAAGTATTCAGCATGGAACCTTTAAGGGAGATCTCTACGTAAATGTAGCTGATTTCCAGCTGGTTGATGCAACAATAGATGGTAATGTTTATTTTACAAAGAAGGAATATAAAGATTCCTTTAAGATGGATGATTCCAGTAAAGTAACTGGTGAGCAGAAGGTTAAATAATAAGCATAAAGTATAAGTTTAAACCTGCTGTTGGAAGTATTCTTAGATATGAATGAAAAGAAAAGGGTTTCTCTCTATCATGTTTTAACATTAAAACATAGTAGAAAGAGCCCTTTTATTTATCCAAAACGGAAGGGGTGCTGTTCTCGCTTATTGCAGAATTAACCAAGTTAACCTTGATAGAATGTTAAGAGCGTGTTAAAATAAAAGTGAAATCGAATATAATAAAATTAAAAATGCAATGAAATATAAGAAATAAACAAAAAATTAAAAAAAAAAATTTAGATGAAACAAAACAAAATTAGATGAAACAAAATGAAATGAAACAGAATAAAATGAAAAAATTTTGTCATGCTGATCGGAAGCAGTTGGTGGTCATAAAATCATAAGATAAAAGATTTCACCTGAAAAGATATTCGTCGCTTCAACCATGCTTTTATGTTGATCAGAACGAAGGAAAGATACGAGGATTAAGATGAACGAAGAATTAGCGCAATTGGATGCAGACCTGAAAGGGCTGTTTGTAGAGAATAAATTTGATGAAATGAACGAAATTTTGCAGGAACAAACCAGGGAAGTCGTCAAGGAGTTAAGTGAATATTACTGGAATGTAATAAAGAAGTATTATGAAACAGAACGGTTTGATCTCTTGTTCGGCCATTTTAAGTTTGTAGCTTATTCCTGTTACATGGTTGAGTATGCACATCAGAGAACCATTATTAGTGATGAGGCATTTCAAATCATGATGCAGGTATATAATGATATATATGAGCTGAAAAAGAAGCAGCAATAGTTAGTTTTTATATGAAATAATTATAATAATTATGAGTAAAGAAAGAAGAATTATATATATCCGGCATCCGGTGGCTGCCAAAAGAATCGTTATTGTAAAAAGGGAAAAAGGATAAGGCGGTGACTGTATGGTAAATCTATATCTCATAAGGCATGGAAGACAAAATAGTACATTATGTAATACGGATGTAGAGCTTTCAGTGGAAGGAGTTGCTCAATGTGAACTGCTTCGGGATCGATTAAAGAATTATAGCATAGATGCAATTTACTCCAGTGATATGCTGCGAGCGAGACAGACAGCAGAGATTATTAACGGGGCTCTTAGGCTTCCTCATGATATTAGAGCAGAATTACGTGAGATTTCCTTTGGATTGCTGGAAGGAAAGACAGATGAATATAATGAATCCCATTTTAGAAATTTTATGGATGAGCAGAATAAGTTAATTGATGATCTTCCCTATCCAGGTGGAGAGAATGGTACTTCGGTATATGAGAGAGTAATGCCTGTTCTTCAAGAACTGGTTCAGACCGGAAAGGAGAATATTGTTATAGTGACCCATGGTGGAGTTATTCGATCAATATTAGCTGCACTTTTTGGAAGGAATCAGGCAAGACGTTTTCTGTTTGCAACATCCCTAGAAAACTCAAGTATTACACAGCTAAGATATGATCCTGAGTTAGATCGCTTTTATTTGGAACGGTTTAATGATTGCGCTCATGTGGAAGGACATCCGGAGCTTCGCCGTAGAGCAGCTTTTTAGTAAATAGTGTAATGGGCAATTGCAAAAAATTATTTTGTGTCGCAATTACCAAAAACAGTGTAAGTAATAAAGGATAGATACCTTTCATGATATAAAAACCAGCAATTATGTAGAATTGTCAAGCTGATATATTCTCTTCCAGGCAGATAAGTAAAAGATTAAAACTTGCCACTTGGAGAGGAGCATATCTGCGAATGTCAAATCCGCGTGTTGCTGGTTTTTTACAGGAAACAGCTAAGTTGTTAAATTAACTTGTCTAGCCACGTTTCATGCGAGCCTTTCCGCTGATCTGCAATACATTTAATTTAAATACATTGGTAGCAGGAATGGCGGCTTTGTTAAACTCAAAGTGCTCGACATGATACTGCTCCATCAGCTTGCAAAGAGCATCATATTTATCTTCATCTGCAACCATTTCCAAGGTGCCAAAGCCAATGACACTCTCGTAATTCATGGTACAGTTCTTGTCTTCTTCAATGGTAAGCAGTTCATGGGAACAATCCATCTCAAAACATACCTTGTTATTCTTTGCCATTAAATCATATTTTTTTCCGACCCTCGCACCGTGAAAATAGAGTGTAATTTGTTCACCATTCACGTCCATCCCAAAATTCAGGGGCACAATATAAGGATATTCCTCATCAAAAAATGCCACACGGCATACGTCACATTGTCTTATTACCCGGATAATATCCGACATGTCCTTTAGTTCTCGATCGCTTCTTCTCATAGCAGGGTTCCTTTCTGTGTTAAAATGAGCAGGATGGTTTATCAGCTTATTGCTAAATAAGTACAAAAAAATAATATGCATAGTATAGCTTAAATCGTGGAAGATAGCAAACAATACTTTCGAGAGCTTTAAGAAACATTAAAAATGAATAAAATTATCTTGTTCCGTCCGGCGATTTATCCTATAATTGAGAAGCTGTAAGGATTCTTGTAAGAAGCAGTATCTGTTGATATGCGGTGATAGGAACTTGTCGTGCATCTGAAAACTACTTGTACCAGTTACCGATAAAACAAAAGAAAGAGGGGCTATTAGAATGAAAGAATATAAGAAAGCAGTTATATTTGACATGGATAATACATTGATCGACCGAAGAAAGGCCTTTCTGCGGTTGTGTGATTATTTGATTGAAACCTATGGGACAGAGTATCCATTTGAAGTAACGAGAGAAGAATTAATTGATTATATGATTGAGATTGATGCGAACGGCTATGGCGGATTACAAAATGTAATACCAAAGCTGAGCAGTGTATGGAAACTTCCCCATAGTGTCGAAGAATTTATTGAAGAGAGAAATCGTATCTTTGGCCAGCTTACCGAATTGTATCCAGAGACACTGGAAGTACTTGATGCCTTGAAGAAAAAGTATAAAATAGGCATGATTACCAATGGTTATTCCTCCGTACAGAGAGAGAAGATTACCGTAGCTAAGATTGGTCATTATTTTGATGACATCATAGTATCAGGAGAAGAAGAGTTTGAAAAGCCAGAGCCGGGAATCTTCTTAAAAGCTTGCAATAATCTGGGAGTTGCACCGGAAGATGCAGTCTATGTAGGCGATTACTATCCCAATGATATTGCAGGAGCATTGGGTGCTAATCTGAAGCCCATCTGGATTACAGAGAATCCTGATGAGCATCCGCAGTACCAGGGGCTTCATGTAAAAAGGCTTAGGGGAATTCTTGATTACTTATAATTATCCCGCAGCCAATTGGCAACACCGTTGTCTGTATGATTACCTGCGATCAGATCCGCTTTATCCTTTAATTCCTGCACAGCATTCCCGACAGCGATTCGCTTATCTGCTGCTTCAAACATGGGAAGGTCATTCCGGTTGTCACCGAAGCAGACAATGTGCTCAGCGCCCAAAGAAGTGCGAAGATAGTTGAGTGCGTGGTATTTGGAAGCGGTATGGCTAAAGGTCTCCAAAAACCAAAATTCGGGCGAATAGTTATCCCGGTAAAAGGTGCAATTTAAGCCAGGTATGGCCTCGATCAGAGGAACTATTGGCTCCAGCTTTTCTTTGCGGTCAACCAAAGAGAAATAGATCACCGGTTCTTCAGATAAATCAGAGAATTTATCGATCTGAGTAAAGCGTTTACGATATAAATCAACTCTTTCCTGGTAAAAGTCATGGAGAGCCTTCGTGTTTAAATCCTCATAATAAGTTGCAAGAGTTCCGTCCTTTACGGTATAAGCAAAGCCCTTTAACTGGTTATGTGTAATTACCTCCATTAAGGCGTAGATGCTGCTCTTTGAAAGCGTTTCTACATTGACGTATTCCTGCTTCGCTAAATCATAGATACAGACCCCATTCATTAGTACGATAGGTAAGGTCAGCTTTAAATCCTGCAAGATATGCCTTGCAGAAGCAATGGAGCGGGCAGTAGCAACTGTAAATTGCATCCCCTGTTCCATCAGTTCATTCAAGGTATCTATGGTATACCTTGAAAGTGTAACATCGGGCTGGAGCAAGGTGCCGTCCAGATCGGAAATATATAATGTTTTCATAAATTAGTCATCCTTTACAGTAATATTTTTACCAGTTCATCACCAAGAGGAGACTGTTCGTATTCCTCCTGTAACAGACCAAAGATATAATAATCTGTCATGACATTAACAATAGCACCCTGCTTGATCAGCCCTTCCTCACGAAAGCCCAGCTTCTGAGCTACCTTAACGGAACCAAGATTGTTCGTAAAGCAGCGGATTTGAAGCCGTGTTAAGCCCATTGCTTCAAAAGCCGCCTTAACCATAGCTTGTCCCGCTTCAGGGGCATAACCTTGACCCCAGTAGTTCTTGTTAATCCGGTAGCCGATGTCAGCCTGCTTTTTTAGCCGGAAATCATACAGTACGATTTCTCCGATCACCTTATGAGTATCCTTTCGTTCCATTAACCAGGTAAGCTCACGCTTAGCCTTATATTCCTTGAGGGTTGTATTATAATGATAATCCAGCTTTATCTTCTTCTTTGGTTTTTTTCTTCCATTTGTATCATTTGCCTCATCATATACCCCCCAATAGCGATAGACACTATAGTCATTAATAAATTCCAGGCTGTCCTTTCCATCGGTGGCGCTAGGAGTGATTTGACGAAGAAGCAAGCGTTTTGTCTCAATCGCTGGTAGTTCGTTAAAAAATTTATCGTAATCCATACTTTTCTCCTTTCGTTCATCCTATTCTAAATAGGTAATTGCGAAACTCAGAAACTTAAGCTATTGTATACACAACACATACTATATCGAAGCGGAAGCTAAGCCCGAAGGAAGTGTTGAAGCGTAGAAATAGCATGTGTTGTGTATACAATAACAAAAACTGTATTGTTTCGCATTTGTCTAATCCAATTCCATAAAGGCAATCGAGAAACGAATAAGAAGCAACTGCTTATTCAGTAACCCGTCGATCTTGCGATGTGATAGCTCTATTATGCTACATTAAGGTAAATTTATCAATATATCCTTGAAATTAAAGAAATTGATTTTCAAAAAAGATCTTTAATCCAATTAGAATCAGGATACAACCACCGATGAAACGTGCATTTGTTCCGAGAAGAGAGCCAAATTTTTTTCCTATCTCAACACCAAGGAAGCAGCAGAAAAAGGTGATGATACCAATGAGAGACGCTGTAATCCAAATATTAAATTCTAATACGGCAAAGCTGATTCCGGCTGCCAGGGCGTCAATGCTGGTTGCAATACCTTGCATAATCAGATTTTTTGCTGTAAAGACATTTGCGCTATAGCAAGCTTCTTCTGTGGCCTTTCGATCCTTTAGAGCATCTGCCAGCATATTTATGCCGATAGCACCCAGAAGAAGGAGGGCGACCCAGTGTTGAAATCGTGAGATCAACTCGTGAAAGGTTGATCCTAAGGTGAAGCCAAGCAACGGCATCAGCCCTTGAAAAAATCCGAAGGTAAATGCAGTGGAAACAGCATCCTTCCTCGTGACGTGTCTGCTGTAAATTCCATTGGAAACAGCAACTGCAAAGGCATCAGTCGATAGACATAAGGCTAGAAGAATGATTGTAATTACTCCCATAGATAAGAAATCCTTTCTGAAGTGTTATGCATAAAAAATCTCATGTAAGACGATTTTACAGCCATACATGAGTCTCATTCATTCCGGTAAGCCAGATTGGAGTTGAAGTCGATCTGCTGTTGACCTGCCACCTAATATATTGTATGCAAGGCACTCCCACAGATATTAATGGATTTTATAAAATAATCAATCCCCTGATTTCAAAAGATATTGCTATGGAGTTGAGAGTTATCAAAAGTTTTGGGAAAGAATTAAGTTTTACTTGGCTTAGTATTCATTTTGTGATAATGTATGTTACCAGAAAGTCTACATTATCTCGAGTTGTATACTCTGGGATCTACCTACACAGCTTAATTTGAACATACGTATAAAGAAAGAAGGTTTTATCATGTCTATTGCCCTTACGGCATTTGATCAAATTATAATTATGTTTATCATAATTATCACTGGAGTTATTTGCTATAAAATTAAGTTAATTGATAAAGAGATCAATAAAAAACTGGCTGATTTGGTACTTATGTTAGTGAATCCAATTGTAATCTTTGTATCCTACCAACGGGAATTTGAACCCGCACTATTGAATGGGCTCTTGATTTCTCTAGGGCTGGCGGTTGCCTCCCATCTATTCGGTATTCTAATTAGTATATTAATTCTTCCGAAGAAAAATCATGAGGATAATATCGGCATCGAACGCTTTGCAGTGATTTATTCCAATTGCGGGTTTATGGGTATTCCTTTAGTGAACGGACTTTTTGGCAGTGAAGGAGTATTTTATATTACCGCGTATTTGACCATTTTTAATTTATTTGCCTGGACTCATGGCATGGCAGCTATTTCCGGCAAAGCAGATAGGAAATCTCTGCTCCAGGCGATGGTATCGCCGATGGTGCTGGCAACAGCGGCAGGTTTCCTTATGTTTTTGTGCAGAATAAGCTTACCGCCGATTCTTACCTCGGCACTTTCTTATATTGGAGATATGAATACGCCGTTGGCAATGCTGGTAGCAGGTGCGACGATAGCCCAGGCAGATCTTAAAAAGCTCTTAACGAAGGTTCGGGCATATTACATCACCGGGATTAAATTATTACTCATGCCAATTGCAATGTTATTTATCTTTCATTTTTTTGATTTATCCAAAACGGTTCTACTAACCGCCATATTAGCGGCAGCCTGTCCGTCGGCGGCAACGGTAACTTTGTTTGCGCTGCGTTTTGATAAAGACTATCTTTATGCCTCAGAGCTTTTTGCAATTACGACAATTTTCTCCCTGATTACCATCCCTATTGTAATGCTGGCGGCGAATATATTGATTTAAGCAGTATGGAATAAATATTTTAGTTGAGTATTATGGGTGATGTGTAGTAAAATAGCAATAGAGCGTCTAAGTAATCAGTTAATTTTTAGAAGTGAAATGAATGAAAAAGGAGTTTACATATATGAACGAATATGTCATTGTGAGTGATGCAACCCTTGATTTACCGGCAGAGGTTATAAAGGAGTACGATATAAAAGTAATTCCCATGGGCTTTAATGTAGATGATGTTGATTATCTGCATTATCCGGATGAGAGACAGCTTCCGATTGAGGAGTTCTATGCCAAGTTAAAGGCTGGAGCCGTATCTCGAACCTCTCAGATTACCCCGATTATGTTTATGGAATTTTTTGAAGAGATATTAAAGCAGGGGAAGGATATATTATACATATCATTTTCTTCTGGTTTGAGTGGAACCTATAACACCTCTCGATTAGTAATCAGGGATTTGTCGGAGGAGTATCCGGATAGAAAGATCTATGGAGTGGATTCCCTCTGTGCTTCTGTCGGAGAAGGCCTATTGGTGCTTCAAGCGGCGCAGCAAAAGAAAAAAGGTCTTGGGATTGAAGAACTAAGAGACTGGGTGGAGCAGAATAAGAAGAATGCACGCCACTGGTTTACTGTAAAGGATCTTTACTTTTTAAAAAGAGGCGGACGCTTGACTTCAATTGAGGCGTTTGTTGGAACGGCATTAAAGATAAAACCAGTGTTGACTACGGATGCTGCTGGTAAATTAGCAGTGAATTCTAAAATCCGCGGCGCAAGGGCAGAGCTGGATTTTCTATGCACGAAGTTGGAAAGCGAAGGAATCTCTTTAACTGACCAGACTGTAATTATTGGTCATGGGGATGACCTGGAGCAGGCGCAGGAGCTGGAACGTATTCTGCGTGGGAAAAATATCGTGAAGGATGTTATTATCTCTAAAATCGGGCCAGTCATTGGAACCCATACAGGACCTGGAATGCTGGCACTGGTTTATATGGGAAAAGAAGGTTGAAAGGCACAAAATATAGTATGAAACAAGATAAATTAAATTCAGATAACCAGGAGCAGCAAATCAAAGCTTATAAGAAGGATGCGGATTATTCCTATACTCTGGGGGCATTTCCTACCTATGAATTAATAAAAACAAAACCGGAGCGAGTTCGCAAAATTCTGGTAGATACCAGCTTTACTGATCAGGAACATATAAAAGGTCTGTGTCAGGAGTATCAAATTCCGCTGGAGTTTAATAATAAGCTGATTGCGAAGCTAAGTGATAAAGAAAACTGTTATGTAGCTGGTATTTTTGAGAAATATAGCAGTACGATGCGTGGGGACAGACCGCATATTGTGTTAGTAAATCCAAGCAATATGGGTAACCTGGGAACGATTCTTCGAACTGCGGTAGGCTTTGGGATTTACGACATCGCCATTATTTTACCTGGCGCAGATGTCTTCAATCCAAAGACGGTTCGTGCATCTATGGGAGCCTTATTTAAATTAAATTTACATCTATATGAATCTTATGACGATTACCGAAGAGAGTATCCGGCTCATGAAGTATTTACTTTTATGCTAAACGGAGAAAAGACTTTGACTTTACAGGATTGTCCGAAAGCGGAGCTTTTTAGCCTAGTCTTTGGCAATGAAGCGACGGGTCTGGACAATAGCTTTTTAAAGGCTGGTACCAGCATATTCATACCGCAGTCACCGGATGTGGATTCTTTGAACTTGACCATTGCGGTGGGAATAGGAGCATATGCGTTTATGAACCGGTAATGTCTTAGGGACAGAGTGGAGGAGCGTATGAAACTAAGCTACAAACGTACTTTTTTTATTGGTCTTGCATTTATGTCAATTTGTTCTTTTTGGCAAATGTATGATACAATCATACCCTTGATGCTAAAGAACACCTTTCATTTAGGAGAAACCGTTACGGGTATTGTTATGGCGCTTGATAATGTCCTGGCATTATTTTTGCTGCCATTATTCGGAGCGTTTTCTGACAGGATCGATACACCTTTGGGGAAAAGAACACCCTTTATTCTTGTAGGAACCATAATCTCAGTGATAGCCATGACCTTTATCCCAATTGCAGATCAGCTTGGGAATATGGTTTTATTTCTGGTATTTCTGGCAGTGGTGCTTATCGCTATGGGCTCTTATCGCTCTCCGGCGGTGGCCTTAATGCCGGATCTGACACCGAAGCCCTTAAGAAGTAAGGCAAACTCGATTATTAATCTCATGGGAGCGGTCGGCGGTGTCTACACACTTGGTATGATAAAGCTGTTAGTCCGGGAAGGTTCCGACAGCTATACCCCTTTATTCTTATCTATTTCAGCCATTATGGTAGCTTCTGTGATTCTTCTGGTCATCACCATACCAGAGAGAAAGCTATCGAGAACTATGAACCAGGAGGAAGGTCTTGAGATAGAGCTTTCAGGAGAGGAGAAGGAGCTTGATTCCTTAGATGAGATGTCAAAGGAAGAAGCGGTTCCAGTCTCCGGTGTTGAGAAGCGTTATGAGCAGGGCGTGGATCAAGCCGCTGGTGATAAGATGCCTAAAGACGTTCGACGAAGCTTTTTATTTATTCTGGCTTCTATTTTCTTATGGTTTTTTGCCTACAATGCGGTTACGACAGCTTATTCCAGATATACGCAGCAGGTCTGGGGATTAAATAAAGCAGGCTTTACAGATTCTCTTCTAATTGCAATGATCGCTGCGATCTTAAGTTACATACCGATCGGAATCATTGCCAGTCAGATCGGAAGAAAGAAAACTATAATAGCGGGTATTGTTTTGATGACAGCTTCCTATATTTGTGGAGCCTTCTTTCTTCATTACTCACCCTGGATTAATGTGGTCTTTGCCTTTACCGGAATTGGCTGGGCAGCGATTAATGTGAATTCCTATCCGATGGTAGTGGAGATGTGCAAGGGCTCGGATATCGGCAAATATACAGG
>JAEWMZ010000038.1 GCA_023392995.1 Bacillota bacterium | reverse complement strand
AGAAAATGAGTCTAAATATATGATGTGGATAACTTACCTGGAAATCCATAAAACAGAGAAAAGATTTCCACAATTGCTATTTTGGGTGAAAACAGGTTACGTTAAAGAAGTTTACCTTTCAGAGCTGGCACTTACAGATTTTTCTTGTTTTTATAATTGAAAAGGATTATAATATTAATTCAAATGCTATTTATTTCGAGGTTTGTCTATGAATAGCAATATGATATAAATATTTATATAAATCCAGGTATATATAAAATTAGTATGAGATGTAATTACATACATGGAGGAAACTGGTAGATTAATTATAAAGGGTGCACGTATTTGAATTTTCTGTAGATGATTAACAGAATTTCAATACTTCAGTTAAGGAGGAATTGATTTGAAACTAAAATTTTTAGCAGTGGTGACCGTTATATGTTTACTATTTACGAATTCTACTTTTGTTATGGCACGAACAATTGATCCTAAAAAGGTTAAATCAATTGAAGCAGATGTTCAGGGCTGTAATATTACCTTTGATAAAAGTAATTCAAAATCACTTAAATTGAATTATTATGGAACTGCTTCAAGTTCAAAATACGATCTCAAAACGTCAATAAAAGATGGTGTTCTGAAGATAGACCTTGATTATATCGGAAGTGGTATGGCTCCTACAATTGAAGAGGGTGGAATCGTAGTTAAAATACCTAATGTTGAAGTTCTCGCTCTTGATATTACAGGTACAGATGGCGCTGGAATTACATTAAATAATGTTAATATTGATACAAATCTGAAAACAGAGGGCAGTGCAGTAATAATAAAAAATGATAAATTGAAAAACAAGATTACTATAGATGCGAAAGATGATAGTTATGAGATAGAATCTGTACCGCCAACAAAAGATTTTATATTAAAAGCAGATGGTTGTGCGATTGATTTTAAGTTAATTAAGGCTCCTGTCAATCTAAAGTTTAAGTTGACAAATCGTGACGGGTATGTTGAAATCCCCAAAGATTGGAGTTATGATTTTGCAATCGGCTCAGGGAAACCCAATATGGTAATTGAAAATATAAATGGTTCATTCGAATTATATGATTGATTCGTGTTAATATTGGACATTCAAAGATTTATTAGGTGCAAAGGTGTTGCAAATGAATGATATTTTTATGTGTGGACAGCATTATGGTGCTATAACAAATAACATTGAAGCAGATTTGCACAGGCATTGGCTGCTACAGCTATTTATCAGTACGGATGAAAATCTTATCATTAACGTTGAGGGTCAAAGGATAGCTGGTCGAGCCATAGCTGTCAATATGAATACAATGCATGAGTTCTATTCTGGTAGATCGATACATTTTACAATGCTTGTGGATCCAACAACCCAATTGGGGAGATCGTTAAGAATTCACTTTCTAAAAGAAAATCCATATTATATTATTTCTGAGGATAGAGCAGCCGAATTTCAAATGCACCTGTTAAAAGCAATTAATAACGGGGAAATCCAGAGCTATTCGGTGCTAATCGAAGACATTGTTCGTTATTTCGATGAATATCCGCCAGTTAAATTTGATCAAAGAATAGAGCTGCTATTAAGTAGAATAGATGAATGTGAGTGTGATGAGGAACTTCACCAGGTAAACTACCTTGCGAAAGACATGTCTATCTCAGAAAGCCGGCTCTCACATCTTTTCAAAGAAGAAACCGGTATTTCACTGAAAAGTTATATTGTTCTTCATAAGCTGCAGAGAGTATACCAAAAGATATTCCAGGGTGAAAGTATAACTCAGGCAGCAATTGCATCAGGATTTGATTCCTCCTCACATTTTGCTTCTGTGAATAAAAAAATGACTGGAATGTCAGCAAGGGACATTATCTCAGATAGCAGATTTTTGAAAGTAAATCTATAAATATCTTTGTATACTATGACTATCAAGAGATATTGAAGGAGGCCATAGTATGAAGGAGTATTTAGAGGCAACATTTATGTTGGATTATGATAGTAATGGAATACAGCATTTAGTGAAGAGCAGGAAATGGAAAGAGAAGGATGAGTTTCAAAAAATACTTGAGATCTATAATTTCGTTCGGGATGAAATAAAATTCGGTTATAACGTAGATGATGCAATTAAAGCAAGTGAAGTTCTGGAGGATGGTTACGGGCAGTGCAATACGAAAGGAACTTTATTTATGGCTCTGCTTAGAGCGGCTGGCATCCCATGCCGAATTCACGGCTTTACGATCGATAAAACTCTTCAGAAGGGTGCTATGACAGGAGTAATATATCGTCTTGCTCCCCAAAATATTGTGCATAGTTGGGTGGAAATATTCTTTGAAGAAAAATGGTTAAATATTGAGGGATTTATACTGGATGTTCGTTATTTAAACAAACTCCAAGAAAAGTTTACTGAATGTAGTGGAAATTTTTGTGGTTATGGTGTAGCAACCAATGATTTTAAAAAACCACAAATTGACTGGAACAGAAATGATACTTATATACAAAAAGAAGGGATAAATCAGGATTTCGGGATATTTAACTCTCCGGATGAATTCTTCAGAAAGCATAGTCAGGAATTTTCGCCCTTAAAGAAATGGATCTTTCAGAATATTGCCAGAAAACTTATGAATCGTAATGTATCCAGAATAAGAGGAAGATAATACAATTCCATAAAGTACGTTCTTTTTTTAAGTCAACTAATTATGATATCCTAATTGATTTTAGACCAATTACATGTGTAGAAGGGAGCAGATTTACTGCCAGCTCCAGCTACACATGGGGCATAAGCCTGTGCAAATATAGCAATTGCAAAGGTGTTATAGGCTTATTGCCCCGGAGCAGTATAGAAGAGCTTTCCCCTCAGATTATCCGTATAAGCCAGTTCTCCGTCCAAAGTGATTACAACCGCACCCATACCACTCATTCTATTCACTCTTCGAATAACTGAAGCAGCATCTAATCCAAACAATTCTGTAGTAAAGATATCGCAGTCCAGCGAGCTGTCGGCAACAACCGTTAAGGAAGCAAGGTTACTTTCGATTGGATAGCCTGTCTTGCTGTTAAATATATGGTGGTATTTACTGCCTTCCCATTCTAGAACTCTCTCATAAATTCCTGATGTAACAACAGACTGGTTTCTGATTTTAACAAGTGCTACCACATTTCCTCTGGGTAAGAATGGATTTTGTATTCCGACTTTCCAGTCGCCTTCTTTGGTGGGTGAATCTCCAAACACCAGAACATTGCCCCCCAGGTCTACCATAGCAGAGACAGCTCCATGTTCTTTAAAGAACTCCATTACTTTATCAGCGAAATAACCCTTCGCTATGGCTCCAAGGTCGATCTCCATGCCCTTTTTTAATAAATGGATTGTTTTTTCCTTGTCATCCAGTTGTATATGTTCAGGCTTTAAAAGCTCCAGCACGTTCTCGATGGCTTCTTTCTCTGGCACCTGTGCCTCTTTAAAACCGACTCTCCATAACTTAATTAATGGGCCAATTGCGATATTTAAAGAAGTATCTTCCTCTAAACTATGCTTTTTACCTATTTTTATCAGCTCATACAGCTCTTCGTCCACCTTCTGAGGAGCGATTGCAGCTGTTTTCTTTAGCAGAGCAAGCTGTGAGTTATCACTGTTGGCACTAAAGACTTCATTATAGTGAATCAGCATGGCCTCAGCCTTTTTTGCCAGACCTTCGGCATCGTTTCCTTTAATATAGAGGGAGATTTTTGTTCCCATTAGATAGATAATCTTCGTACATTCTGTCATTTCATTCTCCTATACTAGCCTGATTCTGACCATGAACTAGAAAGGCACTGATCAGATCATTGTCCATACTGGTTAAGGTTCTTTCGCTTTGATATGCTATAAAATAATCTAAGCTCAGTTCATCGATGGGAATGGGGTAGATATTATAATCCGACGGGCTCTCCTTCACATAGACGCTCTCTGGTATAATCGTTAGACCCAAGTTACCTGTAGCCAGCTTAAGCGCCGTATTGATTTCGGTGCTTTCTATGATAATATCAGGTTCTACCTTATACACATTTAGTAGATGATCGATCTGTTTTCTAATTGCAGAACCCTTGGAAGTTAGTATGAGCCTTTGAGATAAAACTTCACTTATGTTGATCGTTCCTTCTGGAATAACTGCGATATCCTTCTGATATAGGTTACAGCAGCGTGGAATTACAGCCCGGTATCGGTGTCTTCCCCAGCTAACAGAATTTAGATTTGGTGAAATATTGCTTGAATTTTGTCCAATCCAAAAGTCCAATTCATTACTCTGCGTCAGCTTTTCGCTTTTCTCCGGTATAATCTCTGCGAGTTCAATTCTGCAGTTTGGATGGGTGTTCAGAAACTCAGGTATAAAAAGTGGTAAAAGGTAGGTACCAAGGCTTGGAAGGATACCGATCCTTATGACGGTTCGATCAAGGTCGGATACATCGGATATTTCACGCAGCAGTTTCGCGTAGTTATTTTCTAATGAAGTCAAATACTGATAGTAGATCTTCCCTTGTTCGGTTAAGCGATATGGAAGTTTGTTACGAGAGATCAGTTCACAGTTTAACTCACGTTCCACCCTTTTAATCACCTGTGTCAGATAAGGCTGAGAGATATAAAGTGATTTAGCAGCCTTACTGTAATTGCTGTATTTTAAAAGGGCATCAATATAAAAGAGGATATCTTGGGAGCCGGTGTTTGACATTACATTCCTTCCTTCAGTAGTTATAGGTATTTTGATTTTTTTGATTATAACAAATTTGTTATTAAACTTCAATGAATAACTATTAGATAATATAAGTATAGCATGTTAAAATAATGTCAAACACTTGACTAGAGTGTGAAATACAGAGCATTTCACACTCTGCACCCAAGCGACCGGCGGACGAATGATAGTGTAAATGCTGAACATATAGCATCCTGCACCCCGCGACTTATGGTCGAATGTCAGCTAGTGTAAGAATTTAAGATTGGTAATTGTGAAACTCAAAAACTACAGCAGTTCTTCATACATTAATGCAGGTCACTAGGCGGAATTTAACCATGCCCATTTGGGCACTTTACAGGCATGAGGCAAAGAAATTTGCTAATTGTATGAAAAAGTTTAATAAACTATGGTGTTTTATAATTACCTGGAAAGCTTTAGATATAGGAAGGAGATTACTATGAAATATTTGGCAATCGTAGGCACGAATTCAGATGTGTCAACAAATCGCATGTTGCTTCAGTTTATGCAAAAGCACTTTGCGAATGAGGCAGAAATTGAAGTATATGAAATTAAGGAGCTACCCGCTTTTATGGAACCGGAGGATTTTGAGGTGCCAGAAAAGGTAGCAGAGTTATCGGATAAAATCTTGAAAGCCGATGGAGTAATCATAGCAACTCCTGAGTACGATCATGCGATACCAGCAGTTTTAAAAAGTGCTCTGGAATGGATCAGCTATACAAGTCAGGCACTTACGGATAAACCTGTTTTAATCGTGGGAGCTTCTCACGGTACCCTTGGTTCCTCAAGAGCACAGGGACATCTTAGACAGATACTTGATTCCCCTGAGCTTGCGGCAAGAATCATGCCAAGCAATGAGTTCCTTTTAGGAAAATCCCAGGGTGCTTTTGATAACTCTGGTAATCTCATCTACTTGGATAAGTTGGCAGAGCTTGATGAGATTTTCAGAGAATTTGTTCTGTTTACAGATATCACAGCCAAACTTCTGAAAGCCAAAGTGTTGAATAAAAAATTAAAAAAATATACCTGGCAAGAGTAAGAGCGTAAGAGTGAAAGAGTGAAAGATAGTAATCCTTCACAGAGTGAAAGACAGTAATCCTTTACAGAGTGAAAGACAGTAATTCTTCACAGAGTGAAAGGCAGTAATCCTTCACAGAGTGAAAGGCAGTAATTCTTCACAGAGTGAAAGACAGTAATTCTTCACAGAATGAAAGATAATAATTTTCCACTCAGCAAGTTTGTGGTTGCGCTGCATACACAAACTTGAGATGTATAAACAGCAGTGCAGAAATGAGGAAAAATATCAATGAAATTTATAGCGATTGTTGGAACCAATGCAAAAAAATCATATAATCGTAAACTCCTTCAGTTTATGAAAAAACACTTCGAAGCCAAGGCAGAAATAGAAATTCTTGAGATTACCGATGTGCCTATGTTTAACCAATCAGATAATCAGTCCTACGGTGAAGTAATCCAGAAGTTCAATGATAAGATTACGGAATCGGAGGGTGTTATTATAGCGACGCCAGAATATAACCACTCCGTTCCCTCCGGATTGAAAAGCTTGATTGAATGGTTAAGCTTTGATCTTCATCCGCTTGCGGGCAAACCGGTTATGATTGTTGGTGCTTCTCTTGGTACCCAAGGCTCCTCTCGTGCGCAGCTGCATCTTCGCCAGATCCTGGATGCACCGGGTGTGGATGCCAACGTAATGCCAGGATATGAGTTTTTACTTGGTAAAGCAAGCACTGCTTTTGATGATGTAGGTAACCTTAGCAATGAAGGAACTGTAGATTTCCTGGAGATATGCTTTTTACGCTTTATGCGATTTGCTAAAATATCAAATCAGCTTAACGAGGAAGAAGAGTTTTCCTTTGAACCGGGGGATTATGAGGTAAATGCAATTGGTCACAGCGGAAATCTTCCAATGACAGTAACCTTTAGTGAAAAACGGATCGAGAATATTATGATCGACACCAAGGGTGAAACAGAAGGAATTGCCGATGTGGTTTTCGTAAGAATACCAGATAAAATCCTGGAAGGACAGACTTTAAATGTAGATGCGCTCTCGGGTGCATCGGAAACCAGCAATGCAGTCATTGACGGTGTAGCAAAAGCAGTGAAGCTTGCAGGAGTAAATCCTGATATCTTAAAAAGACGGCCAAAGCCAGCGAGCAGCCGTAATAGGGAAGACGAAGAGTATATTTGTGACGTCGTGGTTGTGGGTGGAGGCGGTGCTGGTCTTAGTGCAGCGGCTACCGTGTTACAGAATGGTTACAGTGCGATTGTTCTTGAGAAATATCCGGCAGTAGGTGGCAACACCATACGTTCCGGTGGTCCTGTCAATGCAGCAGACCCTCAGTGGCAGAGCCGATTTGACGAGAATCCAGGAGAAAGACATACCATTGAGGCATTGCTAAATACAGCCGAGAGTGAGATCCATGTAGAATATCTGGAAGATTTCCGTGCCTTGAAAGAAGAGTTTGCTGTATACCAGAACAAGTTTGGCGCAAATAAGGGTCATTTGTTTGACTCACCACTCCTTCACAGAATGCAGACCTATTTTGGTGGAAAGCGTACTGACTTAAATGGCAATACCATATACGGACAGTATGACCTGGTAAAAATACTGACGGACCGAGCCTTAGAGAGCGTAAATTGGCTGGAGGAAATAGGCGTTGAGTATGATAAGAACATTGTATTTGCTCCGGTTGGTGCACTTTGGCGCCGCGGTCATAAGCCTGTGAAAAGCTATGGTACTGCATTTATCCTTGCTCTTACCAAATACGTGGAAGAGCATTCCGGAAAGATTATTACCGATACGCCTGTAAAGGAATTTATTATTGAGAATGGTGAAATAAAAGGTGTAATTGCGACCGGTGTTAACGGACAAAAGGTAACCGTACACGCAAAGGCAGTTATTCTTGCCAGCGGTGGGTTTGGTGCCAATACCAAGATGTTGAAAGAATATAACACCTATTGGAGCAACATTGACGATAATATCAAAACAACGAATTCCTACGCTATGACTGGTGATGGAATACAGCTTGGTAAAACGGTAGGAGCAGCATTAGTTGGAATGGGCTTCACTCAGATGATGCCTGTAGCTGATCCTGAGACCGGAGAACTATTCAGCGGAGTACAGGTACCACCTGAAAATTATGTAATTGTTAATAAAGAAGGAAAGCGATTTGTCAATGAATTTTCCGGACGAGATGTTTTAACAAAAGCTGCCATCGATCAGGGAGGCTTGTTCTACTTAATCGCTGATGATGAGATAAAGAAAACCGCAGCCAATACAAGTCAGGAAAAATTAGATCTTCAGGTAGAGGCAGGTACTTTATTCAGAGCGGATACCCTGGAAGAGCTGGCGGTAAAAATCGGTATGGATCCTGCGATTCTTACAGATACTGTTGCTAAATATAATTCCTATGTTGATCAGGGCTTTGATCCTGAATTTCATAAGGATACCTTTAGCTTAAAGGTGGAGAAAGCTCCATTTTATGCTACTCCTAGAAAGCCTGCCGTTCACCATACCATGGGAGGACTTAAAATAGATACCAATGCCTGCGTATTAGATGAAAACGGACATCCGATTAAAAATCTTTATGCAGCCGGAGAAGTTGCCGGAGGTATCCATGCAGGTAACCGCCTTGGCGGTAATGCCTTAACTGATATCTTTACGTTCGGTCGAATTGCTGGTAAAACGGCCATCGATTATATTAAATAATAATTGGATATATTATTATTATTATTATTATACCGGAAGGACGTGTTGCAAAACTAACTTAATTGTTAGAATGCAATGCGTCCTTTCTTTTTTTGCAAAAAATAGACAATTCGATACTCTGATCCTTTGGATTTGATGTTTTAGAGGAGAAACAAAGAAAAGTGCAATTGGGTGGAATATTCGATGTAAAGCACCAATGCGAAAAAAACGCCATGTACATGGTAGTATTAATGCAAATTGCTGGTTGGAAAGTCAAAAATAAAAATAAAAATAAAAAGGTACCTTTAGAAATGTGTTGACAAATATAGAAGGTACCTTTATAATCGGGTATATAAGGTACCTTTGTAATTTTTGAACAATAAGGGAGGAATGTATATGCAAGAACAAAAATTTGACTTAATTATGCAGTTGACACGTGTTGAGTGGTTGCTTCATAAGTATCACCAACAAAACCATATGAATTTTGGACCGATGGGAGATCCAAGAAAGGGACAGGGAAGGATTTTAAGCATTCTTAAGATGAAACCAGAGATTAGCCAAAAAGAATTATCATATTTACTTGAAATGAGACCACAGTCGATGGGTGAGCTTCTTACAAAGCTTGAAAAAAAAGGATATATAAACAGGACACCTTCGGAATCCGACCGCCGTGTTTTAAATATCAAGCTGACCAAAGAAGGAGAAGAAGCGACAGCGGAATCAGCGGAACAAGAATTTAGCTTTGACAAGGTGTTTGAATGCTTAGATGAGGATGAACAACGAAACATGAGCAATTATTTAGATAAAATTATTACTACATTAGAGTTACAGGTTGTCGATGCACAGTCAGAGCCAAACTTTGATATTCATATGAGAGGTAGAAATCCGTTCGATGGGTTAGGTGATCCTCGGTTTGGAGGTGGAAGACCGGTGGAAAATTATTTTGATTCTTGGCATGAAAAGAACCCTTCTTATAGAGAGAGTCCTTCCGGACAACAAGGAGAGTCAGATCACAAGTAATCAGTTTTTTGCAGCATAGTATATGAAGGCGCTGCGCAAATGACCTATAAAGTCAGCGCCTTTATTTTTTTTGCGCCATTTTTTGCGCAAAAGGGTTAGAAGGAGGTTTTAATATGGAAAATATGGATCAAAAATCACTTTATTATTTAGAGAAGGCACCAGTTACAAAAGCTATTATGCACATGGTGATCCCGATGATGTTAAGCTTTATTACTACAATAATTTATAATATTACCGATGCCTATTTTATTGGAAAATTGAATAATACGGCAATGATGGCTTCAGTGACATTGGCGTTACCGTTTTCCTGTGTTCTTATGGCATTTGGACATTTGTTTGGTGTGGGCTCAGGTACATTCATTTCACGACTTTTAGGTGAAAAGAACATTGACCGTGCGAAACAAGTCAGTTCCATTAATTTATGGTCATCAATGATTATGGGTGTTGTTTTTATGGCAATCTGTCTACCATTTTTATCATCCATTTTGGGCTTGTTAGGAGCTGATGGAGAGACATTTGTATACACAAAGAACTATCTCTTATGGTATGTTCTTGGTTCACCATTTGTCATTGCCAGTATATCTCTCGAAGAAGCGGTTAGAGCCGAGGGAGCAGCTACTGCATCAATGATTGGTATGATTGCAGGTGTTGTTGTTAATATCATATTGGATCCGATTTTTATTTTTGGACTTCACATGAATGTTATGGGCGCTGCCTTAGCCACAGTTCTCGGTAATGTAACATCATCGATATGGTATATGTATTACCTTCAGAAAAAAAGTAGTGTACAGAGTATATCAATGAAAGATTTTAAGCCTAGTAAGAATATTTATGCGAATATTCTAAAAGTTGGTGTTTCCGCATTTTTACTAGATGGGTTCATGGTAATTACAAGCCTATTATATAACAATTACTCGATGATTTATGGGAATAGTGTTGTGGCTGGATTTGGAATCTCCCAAAGAATCATTCAGATTATAGATTTTATTAGTATGAGCTTTGCTATGGGAATTGTTCCGTTGATTGCATATGCATATTCTGCACAAAACAACAAGCGATTAATGGAGATTATTAAGAAAACTATTTTGTATATGCTTGGCACTATAATAGTAATGGCAGTAATCCTGCTTGCATTGAAATCAAAGGTTATTGGAATCTTTAGCATTGATCCAAAAGTGATTGAAATTGGGCAACGAATACTATTGGCACAGATTTGTTCTACCGTCTTTGCAGCTTTATCAGGTATATTTACAGGAATATTCCAGGCATTTGGAACGGCTGTTCAATCAACAATAATGTCAATATTTCGCGGTTTGCTTTTTATACCAATTCTTATGATAGGAAATAGGTTATTTTTCGTAAATGGTGTTATTTGGGCGATGACCGTATCAGAAGGAATTACAGCTGTGGTAGGAATCATTCTTTGGATTGGGATCAGAGAAAAGATATTAAAGCATTTGTTGGTTATTCGGGAGTAGTTTTATGTCACCGGAACAGTCCATTTTCTTCGAAAGCGGACTGTTCGAAATATCTACAGGAGGATATATAATTAGAAAAGTTGGTTCACAATCTGTGAAATACCAGCTTCAATCGATTCCTCATCCACATTTGAGATATTCAGTTTTATTATCGAATCTCTTGCCGGGAAGGAGCGCAAGTAATTATTATTTACTCCATCGACTATAATTGACTTACTTTTTAGACGCTGAATAACCTTTTCACAGGATAGTTGTTCCTTCAATTCAATATAAGTATGAAAAGCAATATTTTTTATAGGAGTATAGGAAAAATTATTTTGATTACACTCTCTTTGTTTGTTTTCCAATGCAGCTACTAAGGAATTTGCCCTCGAAAAATAAGTTGCATTCATTTTTTCCTTATGTCGTTCAAACATGCCATTCTTAATATAGATTTCTAATGCTGCCTGAGAAAGCATAGAGCTGTCTATATCAAGAATCCTTTTGTACTGGCTGAAGGTTTCAATCAATTTATCGGGGATTACGGCGATGCCGACTCTTAAACCAGGGAAGATGATTTTTGAATAGCTTTTTAAATAAATGACATGTGTAAAATCATCGTAGGCATAGATTGGGTCAGCTTTTGGATTTTGTTCAAAATCGGCTAAGTAATCGTCTTCTACAATAAATACATTATATTTTTGTGCCAGTTCTAGAATTTCCTTTTTTTCTTCTTGAGCGTAGGACGTTCCAAGAGGATTATGATATCTAGGCATAGTATAAAAAAACTTAATGTTTTCTTCTCGGAATATTCTCTCTAATTCAACGAAATCAATTCCTTTACTGTTTCTTTTGATTCCAAGTACTGGCACTTGCAGTGCTTGCAAGGCTTCGATGAATAAATGATAACCTGGTTGCTCAATTAAGATCGTCTTTTTGTTATTTGGGAAAGGAATTAAGGCCAGGATGGATAAGGCCTGCTGAATCCCGGAGGTTATAAATATATTTTGCTTCTTGGCGAACACCTGATAATTCGTTAGCTGTTTTTGAACCACATCGATTAGGGAAGGCAATCCCCTGGGTGTACCATAGATAAACAAATCCTTTTTATAGATATCAATAGCTTGATTGATGCAGTGCTGAAAATCTAAATAGGGAAAAACCGCAGGATCAGGAGAGGAAGAGGAAAAGTCTAGTACAGGTTTCATACCTTGGCTTAATGCGGGTTTGGAGGTTACAACATAATAACCGCTTTTGGGAAGGGAATAAATGACATGCTTTTGTTCCAATTCAGCCAACGCACGAATAACAGTACTTTTATTACAGTGATAGAATGCAGATAAGCTGCGGATGGAAGGGATTTTTTCACCTTGTTTATAGCTATCACTTTTAATCATGTTTTCAAGATCATTTAATAATGATAAATATTTATACATAGCACACACGCCTCTCCTCTACTTCTGTACCGGTACACATTCAATTTGTTTCCATTGTAACATAGTGTTAGATAAATTAATATAGAGATATACAATTGCAACTGCGAAACGAAGAGAAACAGTCGGGGTATAGTATAGGAAAGAAAGGATAAAGAAATATAAGGTGAAGAAACATAATTATATTGCCACTTACTTTTCGTTTTACATTCTTTTTTGCCATAAAAATTAAATAAACGGAGATTAATATATGGAAAAGTATGAAGTTAAGATGCGCTATGAAAAACCGAAAGCAGAAGATTATGTTAGCCTGAGACTTCGTTCGGGAATGGGGAATAAGGACTTAGAAAGAAGCAGAAAAGCAATAGCAAACTCTTTGTTTACCGTAGCTCTTTATATAAAAGAAGAATTGATAGCCTTTGGAAGAGTTGTGGGGGATGGAGGAATCACTTATGTGGTGAGTGATATTATGGTGGATGAAAAGCATCGAAGAAAAGGTTTTGCAGATCAAATCATGAAAGAAATTAATAACTACTTTGAACAAAATACCTTTGAAGATAGTTATATCTGTTTGATAGCCAATAGTCCTGCAGATTTATTATACCATAAGTATCAGTTTGAGTATTTGCCGCCGGATAAGTATGGCATGTTACGAGAACAAGGAAAATGAAAAGCATGGAGGAAAAGTAGATGAAAAAAATACTGAAAGTAATCGGTAAGATATTACTATGGATGTTGGGAATTATCGTTGGGTTGCTAGTCATCTCAGCAGTAGCGCATAACACGCTGAGAACAATTGAAAAGAAGGAAAATAAAATCGGGCAGACGATAAAAGTAGATGGTAAGAAAATGCAAGCGTATGTGACCGGCTCAGGAGAAAAAACAATCGTGTTACTAAGCGGCTTAGGAACCGCTTCACCAATTGCAGATTTTATGCCCCTGGCAGAAAGATTGAGCGCAGATTATAAAGTTGTAATTCTTGAATACTTTGGATACGGTTTTAGCGATACAACAAAAAAAGAGCGTTCGAATGAGAATTTTGTAAATGAAATTAGAACAGCACTGAAAGAATTAGATATTCCTGGACCATATATTTTGATGCCCCACTCCATATCGGGCATATATTCGATGTACTACGCAGAAAATTATCCTAATGAGGTGGAAGCAATCATTGGAATTGATGAGTCTGTACCCAATCAAACAAAAATCAATAAAAATGCAGATATGTCCCCAAGCTTGGAATTACTTAACACGTTAGGAATTTTAAGAGATCTTTCCTACCTTTCACCAAG
Source organism: Bacillota bacterium (assembly GCA_023392995.1). Taxonomy (GTDB): domain Bacteria; phylum Bacillota; class Clostridia; order Lachnospirales; family Lachnospiraceae; genus Mobilitalea. Next base: position 723 of record JAEWMZ010000038.1, on the reverse strand, counting down.
TGCTGACGATGGTATGAACAAAAATAATTATTATTCTGCTGAACAGGTTAAATTGAAGAAAATGGCAACAGTTTGGAACAATGCTAATATCTCTGTGATCAATGAGATGAATATGGTAAATACAAATACGAAAGAATTATATGATGTCAAATATCCAAAGGATTTACCTGTGCTGTTATTTTTATCGAAAGATACCGTGGACACTGAAAATGAATGGTTACCTCTTCATGAGGAAGTGATTTCTAATGCTGCTGTACAAAAGATTGAAATTCTTAGTGGAGGGCATTATCTGCATTGGGAAAATGCTGATACGATTGCAGAAATGACAAAAGAGTTTATATCGGCACATTTAAAATAAAGGAAGGATTGCTAATCAAACATAAACTGCTCCCCATAAGTTAGACCTTAAAATCTAATTTATGGGGAGTAGTTTATTTATAGGTAATAAGAACCTTTTGGTACACTTTAACTGGGATAGATCAGATTTATAGGATAACTGCATTATGCAGTGGAGCATAACACTGTCTCACAAATCCTTAAGACAAGTATTTAAAGAATGAAATGTAGATATTAACTGGTTGGATTGACATATTATGTAACTCAACTTTCCCACCAGTAACGGTAGATGTAACCCCTGATAAATCAGGTAAAACAACTTTATAAATCGGTGCATTGACATGAAAATAGCACCAATCCTTGGTATAATAAGATCACCACAATCAA
>JAEWMZ010000001.1 GCA_023392995.1 Bacillota bacterium | reverse complement strand
TATTGAGTCTGAATAACGCTCATTTTCAAAAAATTGATTTATGAGCGATGGTGAAGTGCGCCCTTTTTTAAGGAAACCATATCAAAATCTTTTCTAAATATCTCTTGACATATCACCAGAATGCTTTTTATGAATTCTTTCAGGTAATTGCGAAACCCATTAACTGAAGATATTTTATACACAGCAGACCCTGTTTCGAAGCGGAAGCGAAGCCCGAAGGAAGCGTTGGGACGAAGAAATAGTGTCTGTTATTTATACAATCACAAAAATTATATTGTTTCGCAATTGCCTATCATGATTTTTTTCTTAGGCTCTTCAACGTTAATGTAAACGTTACGATTTATGAATTGACTATTGTAATACACAAGAAATGTTAAACTTTTAACACACGTGATGATAATTCCTTCGCTCCATGCGAACATTACCCATATGGCATAATTAATTAGCTATCGCTCGGGAACCTGGTTATTTATGAGAAAGATCATATAAATCATTCATTGTTAACTCATTTAATGCGATTGCTTTCATTACGGCATCTACCCTGCCTGTAGCATTCAGCTTTTTAAATATCTCCTGATTGTGATATTTTATGGTAGACAAGGAAAGCTTTAGTTCAAGAGACATATACTCATCCGATAATCCCTGAGCAATCATCTTTATCATAACAATTTGCTTTTCCGTTAAGGGTCTGGATAAATCGCAATTCACGGTATGGTTATCGATTTGCAGATTAAAACCTAATAAATCAATAAAGCCTCTTAATGCTCTGGTTAAGGGATACTGCGTACTAATCACAGCTACAAAGGCATTCGTAAAACTGCTCTTTTGGATAGGAACACAATATTCATACCATTTTTTTAACATGCTGCAGTAATGAAATTCGGGGTTTAGGCATACCGGTTTATTCAGTAATTTTGCAATTGTAACAGCATTCGTCCCTATACTTTCTTCTGTAAACAACACTCCAGGGGTGAGAAATACCTTATTCCCACTCTTTTTTTCCGTTGCTCCGGGTCTGTACTTCGCGTTTATGAGGCAGCCATTTTCATCAAACAAAGCGATCCAAAAGTTCCCATCTATATATTTAACCATTTCGCTGTGTCTGCATAAGAAATTATTAAACTCCAATATTAAACGTTTTTTTTTCTGTAGTTTTTTTTAACCCTTCCTTCGTTAGTGTTAAAATGGGTTTCTGTATATCCGTTGGTACACTACTTCTGCTGCAAATATCCCACGACTTTAAAATGTTATAATATAGAAGTGAAGCCTGATCCATATCTTACCTCCTCATCAATTGTCATATTCTTGTTCACTTAGCTGCTACTAGCTTTAATTATAGGAATATTTTTCCTTATGGAAACTATTCAATAGTATAATTCAATTTCACTGTTATAAATATCCATAATATTACACAATTTTCTTGTATATTACTTATAATTTCCATTTTCTAATTATTTCCTTATCGAACTTTGACTGTTCATTTCGCCAAATTTTACTATTGAAAGTATAGTCGGTTGAAAAAAAAAGAACTGTATAATCAACTTATCAGTTCTATCGAGCAGTTATAATCAGGTAAAAACAAAACTCTTCTTTCACTAACCTTAAAATAAACAGCAGCATTATTACTGTAATTAGGACGAAGATCTTTGAAAGAAAATCTCTCTCGAAGAACTTATTATCACTTCATTGTTTTATTACGTGTGCAAAAGCACGCAGATAGGAGCCAAATATGCAAAAAGTATTACCTGTAACGATTAATACCGGCTTCACAACAGAATGCTGGACCTTTCTAAGACTTTCCGCTATTCTATCTGATCGAAAGAATATACCCTGGTTTGTTGAAAATTTTAATAACTACTTCGTGAATGATAATTACGATGTATTATATTACGATTGGGGTTCGAGAGAATTCTTGTGTCTTTATGATGAGCTTTTGGAATTTGAAGATCTATCGGATAAAAGTGATATTGTTAGCGCAGTTATTGACGCCATAAATCAGGATGGATATGTTCTGCTGTATTGCGATCGATTTTACATCACCGGAAGCTCCCATTATCAAAAAGAACATCTTCCCCATGATCTAATGATTCATGGTTATGATACCGACGCCAGGGTATTTCATTTTATTGATATTAATATTGATGGACGGTTATGGGGTGAGCATATCGTTAGCTTTGACATCCTAAAACGTGCATTTGAAAGTATGCTGGAGATCTACGCTCTTGACTTTAATCGTTGGACCTGGCTCTACCGTACGAAGGTTCCGGCAAGTGTTTTTCACCTTAAGCACTTCGATCGAAAGCCCCGGCTGGATGTTTTTTACGAGGAAATATGTAATTACCTTCAAGGAGGAGAAACGCTAGAACGGGTAAATAACAATGGGAAAATTGGTTATCGTTTGAAAAGATTCGGAATATCCGGTTATCGAAGTTATTATGAAGATCTAATTAATACGCTCTATACCTCTGATAAAAATTATTTGGGAAAGAAGGAAAATGAGCATGTATTATTTAAGATGAAATCACTAATCGAGAATAAGCATAATCTAGAATTCAAACTTCGGTATTTAAATGATAATAATCTAACGAATTTTCCCGAGGACATCTTTTTCAGCATCCGAACGCTATGTGAATTGTTGGAATCGGCGTTTTATTCGTCGACGAAAT